>DATHVV010000137.1:0-2374 GCA_035461105.1 Longimicrobiales bacterium
CAGGTCGTGAACCCAGCACAGAACGCGACGGCGGTTCACGCCGAGATCCCAGCAGCCGAAACGAGAGCGACTGTCCAAGATCAGGCTGGAGCGCTCGGCTCCGAGCGCCACGATCTCGGCGCGCACCAGATCGGGAAAGCGGAGCACGGCGGATCGCTGGACGTGGAGACTGCGCCAGTCGTGCTCGTCCCGCGCTCGCAGCACCATGCGCGGCTGACTGGCGGCGAAGTCCATCCAGGCGCGCCAGAGCTTGGCCGCGCCAACGTGGAACACCGGGCTCGCGGCATCGGCAGGGCCCGGCCAACCCCGCGGCGCGCTGCGAAAGCCCTTGCGCCTGGGCGCGGGCTCCAGCTCGTGCAGCGGCGGCAGGGTCACTTCTGTCACGCGGCGCGGCGCTCTGGATCGGGCGGATGGTAACCGAAGCGGGCCACGAATGGCTGCCAGCGTTCGGTGACCCGCCCGACGCTCTCCTTCGAGAAGAAGTAGGTCGACTTGCTGTAGTCGTGGATCGAATGCAGGTAGGCCTCGATGCGGGGCCGGGCAGCTTCGTAATCGCCGAGTTGGATCGAGCGATAGATACGCTCGAGCTGGCCGAGCGGATCCCGCTCGAGCTGCTCGAAGCGGACATGGATGATCGCGCGGCCCGGCAGGCGGTCCACCTCCTCGAGCAGGCGGCCCATCATCCGCGGGTACAGCTCGAGCACGATCTCGTCGATCGGGACATGCTCGTGACTCTGCAAGGCCAGCTCGCGCAGAACGGCGCGGAGCGCGCGGCGTGTCGATTCGAAGACGACATAGGGATTGCGGTAGATGTGGACGAACCGCGCATCCGGCCACAGCGCGCGGATCGCGCCGATCTGCGCCGTGTAGCCGGGGTTCTTGAGGAGCAGCGGACGGCCCTGCCCAAGCGCCGACATCTTGCCGACGTAGTGGCGAAGCGTCCTCTGCCACTGCGCGACCTCCTCGCCCGTGTCGAGAAGCAGGCCCCGGCGGTAAGTCTCCTCGAACCGACGCGGGAAGTACATCGCATGGTAGTAGGAGAGGGCGTGCATGTTCGCGAGGGCGATCTCGTCCTCGGTCGGCGAGTCCGACCGCACCCTTACCCTGTCGATCAGCCGGTCTTCGGGCAGATACTGCTCGACGAACGGACGGAGGACGCGGGCGAGGCCGAGCGCCTCCCACGACATGCCCGCAAGCACCGGGGGGACGGTCGCGAACTGGCCCGATGCCGCGAGCAGGTTGTGCAGATGGGTAGTGCCGCTGCGCATGTGGCCGATGATGAAGACGGGCGGCGGCCCCGGTCCGGCGCGGTGCAGCGCAAGTGCTGTCCATGCGCGCTCGGTAATCGTGAAGGGCAGCCGGCCGACGCTGCTGGCGAGCGCGATAGTGAGCCGCAGGAGGCCCGAAGCCGATGGCAGGCCGTTGCGCGCGATGAGCCGCAACAGCGTCGCGGGATCGGCGCCGCACAACGGGTGGAAGACGCGATGCCAGTCAGATCTCGGCACGTCGTCCGGCCCCGAAGCGCTCAACTCGAATAGGCGCGGTCACGCCAGACGGCGGGGCGGCCGCGCAGCGCCGCGAGCAACGCGCTCCACTGCAGGGCCAGCAGGAGTGCGATGCCGAGCGGGTGAAGCAATACGCCCAGCCAGCTTTGCCGGAAGCGGAGCGCGAGCGCGCTGCGCGTGCCGTAGACGCAGGCCCCGGCCAGGGCCGATAGCGCCGCCGCGGGCCACGCGCCTGTCGCGAGCGCTGGCAAGAGCACAAGGAACGGCAGGAGGTGGCCGCCGCCGAGCAGCAAGGTCCAGAACGGCAGCGCCAACGGCGTCGCCATGCCCTCGGTGGCGTTCTTCGCGAAGCCTTGCCACACCTCCCGTCCGCCCTGATACATCCGGCAGCGGGCGAGGTCGGTCGCGTCGAACAGATCGGTCGCATAGCCCGCCCGCCGGAAGGCACGCGGCAGCATCAGCCCGTCGTGCCGCGAGCTCCTGATCGCCGCGTGACCGCCCGCCCGCTGATAGGCATCGCGACGCACCGCCACCAGCTGGCCGCAGCCGGCTCCGAATGCCGGGTGGCGGTTCTGCCGGGCAAGCCAGATAGGCAGATAGCCGAGCAGGAGCACATGGATCAGCGGCACGATCAGCGCCTCCGACAGTGTCCGGGTCACCTCCTGCGGAAAGCCGCTCACCAGATCCAGCCCCTTCCGCTCGAGCAGGCCGGCGATGCGGGCGAGGGCATCGGGCGAGAGACGCACATCGGCGTCGGCGAACACCAGCAGCGGGTGGCGCGCGTGGCCGGCGAGGACGTGGCATGCGTGCTGCTTGCCGGACCAACCAGGTGGCAGCGGTGGTGCGGCGAGGAGCCGCAGGCGCGCATC
>DATHVV010000138.1:0-5309 GCA_035461105.1 Longimicrobiales bacterium
GCCGTACGCTTCCAGCGCCTCGCTGGTCCGCCCGCTCGCTTCCATGATGTAGCCGAGCGCGAACTCGTAGTTGGCCTTGGACTCGTAGAAGTAGACGACGTCCTTCTCATCCGCCTTGCGCGCCTCCTGCATGGCCAGCCCCAGATCGCTCTCCGCTTCGGCCAGGTGGCCGCTCACGAACTGGACGTGCGCGCGCTGCGCGTAGAGCCAGCCCTTGTAGCGCCGGCGCTGCAGCGCGATGCCGTAGTTGCGCACCGCGTCCGGGTAGTTGCCCTCCGTGTAGCTGTACAGCGCGCGCAGCTCGGGGCTCGCCTGCTTCAGGAACCGGTCGATGTCGTAGCGCAACGCGCCCGGATCGTTGAGCCGGGTCGATCGCTCCACCTCGCGCGCCCACTGCTCGCCGTAGCCATCCCAGAGCGCCCGGTCGAGCGTGCGCACGAGGAACGGCTCCATCATGAGCGCCCGCTGGTAGAGCGAGTCCGCGGTGCGCGCCGCGCGCGAGCGCATGGCGTGCTTCTCCCGGTCCAGGTATCCGAGCACGAGATTCGGCTCTTCCAGCAGGATCCCGATGCGGCGCGCGTAGAACGCTTCCGCTGAGGTCGGGTCGAGGCGCGTCGCCCAGTAGAAGGCCTGGGCCGCCAGCTTCGGCGTGCGACGCAGCTGCTCCTTGCCGAACCGGTAGTACGCCGCGGCATCGTTGGTGTCGGCACTGGCCGCGAGGCGCGGCCGCTCCGGGAACGTGGAACGCTGCCCGGCCAGCGGCGCGACCGCGCTCAGGTTCAGGCACAGCAGGCAGGCGGACACCAAAGCGCCGTGCACACGGCTACCCATGGCTGGCTCCGTTCGGAGAGAGGTACAGCCGGGCGTGCGCGGCCGGAATCGGCCCTGGCAGGATGCGTCCGTCCGGCGATCCGCGGCGCTCGGTGGCGCCACGCCGCGGCGCCCCGTCGCGCCACGTCCCGAAACCATGCGCGCCGATCGGCTCGCTCGCAAGCAGGCCGGAGAGCGGGATCGAGCGCCCCCGGATGGTACGCGCCGCGCCGGGTCTCGGCGAGTCGGGTGTGGCCGAGAAGCCGGCGCGCGGCCGTGCCGCGTCGGATGTCAGCGAGTTGCGGTATGGCCGCCGGGCTCGCCGTGCGACTCCGTTTCGTGCAGCAGGTGGTGCAAGGCCTCGACGAAGTGGATGTAATCGACGTAGGCATGTACATACCGTCGCCCGGCGGCGAGGTCGGCCGCTTCGTACGCGCGCAGCGACTGCACCCGCCCGAAGCGCTCGCGAAGCGCACGCTCCAGGTGAGCCGCGGAGGCTCCCGCGAGGGCATCGACGGAGCGGTTCGCCAGCGCAGCATCGGCTTCTGCAATGCCGCCCTCCGGCTCTCCTCCGCCCGGCTTGAGACCAGTGTACGGCTCGCCCTCGCCCGCGCGGTGGACCCGGACCAGGGTCTCGAAGAACCACAGGTCCGCGAGCTCACGCGCGGTCTCGTCGAGCTGCCGGACCGCGAGCGCACGGTCGAACGCGGCGCGGATCTCCGCCTCGTCGGCGGGCAGCACCCAGACGAGAGCCAGGTCTACCCGCCCGCTCGCGAGCGCCTCCCGGGCCGCTTTCACGACCGGTCCGTCCATGCTGTCACAGTGGGCAGCAGCCGGTTGCGGCACCGCGGTCAGCGAAACCGACAGCATCGCCCCCATCACGAGCATTCTCATTCCACTCATCAGCGCCTCCATTCAGGAATCCGTCTCGATGGCGTGAATCAGGGCACATTCGGCCGGCGCACCGTGCGCGCTGCAGCCTGCCACCAGCTGCTTCGCCATGGTATAGAGTCAAGAACGAGGCGCGGATCAAGGCTCGGCGGCGGGCGGGAATACGCGGAGCCGGGCGCCCGGCACCTGGCGTGCCGGCACCACCTCCGGCCCGTCCGCGGGCACCCCGGGGCCGTCCGCACCACGGGGTTTGCCGCTCGCCCGCGCATCATCGTATGATCGAAGGCGGTGCGCCCGGTTCCGGGGCGCCGTCCTGTCCGACCCCGGCCGAATCCTCTCTGCAAAGGTGTGATCATGCGTGCGCTGCTCCGCGGCCCCTGGACCGCGCTCCTGCTTCTGTTCATGGCTCTGCCCGTCTCCGGCCAGGTCAACGCGCGGCTGCTGCGCTACCCGGCGGTCTCGGCGACTCACATCGCCTTCGTCTACGCGGGCGATATCTGGGTGGTCGGCAAGAACGGCGGCGTGGCCCACCGGCTCTCCTCGCCGGCCGGCGAGGAGATGTTCCCGCGGTTCTCGCCCGATGGCGGGCGCATTGCGTTCACCGGGAATTACGACGGCAACCCCGACATCTACGTGATTCCCGCCATGGGCGGCACCGCCGAGCGGCTCACGTATCACCCGGAGCCGGACCGCGTCATCGAGTGGAGCGCGGACGGCCGCATCCTGTTCGCGTCCCCGCGCACGGCCGAGAAGGACCGCTTCAACAAGCTGTACCGGATCGGTGCGAGCGGCGGCATGCCGGAGGAGCTGCCGCTGCCGTTCGGCGAGTTCGGATCGATCGCGCCGGACGGGCGCACGCTCGCCTACACGCACCACAGCGGCGACTTCCGCACCTGGAAACGGTACCGGGGCGGGTTCACCACGGACATCTGGCTCTTCGACCTCGAGTCGAAGACGTCGAAGAAGGTGCCGGGGGAGAACAGCACCGACACGCAGCCGCTCTGGCACGGCACGACGCTCTACTTCCTGTCGGACCGCGGGCCGCGCGAGCGCATGAACCTCTGGTCGTACGACACGCGCACCGAGCAGCTCAGGCAGGTCACGCATTTCCTCGAGCACGACGTGCGCTTCCCGAGCATCGGGCCGGCGGACATCGTGTTCGAGAACGGCGGCCGGCTGCACCTGCTGCCGCTGGCCGGCGGCGAGCCGCGCGCGATCGACGTGAGCGTGGTGACGGACCTGGCCTCGGTGAAGCCGCGCGTCGAGAAGGTGAGCCGGCTGGTGCAGGGCATCGGCATCTCGCCGACCGGGATGCGCGCGGTGGTGGAGGCACGCGGCGACGTGTTCACCCTCCCCGCCGAGCACGGCACGCCGCGCACGCTGACGCAGTCGTCGTCATCCGCGGAGCGGTATCCGGCCTGGTCGCCGGACGGCCGGCAGATCGCCTACTGGAGCGACCGGACCGGCGAGTACGAGCTGACGCTGCGCAACGCGGACGGCTCCGGTACCGAGCGCACCGTGACCCGGCTCGGGCCGGGCTTCCGGTACGGCATCTTCTGGTCGCCGGACGCTCGGCAGATCGCGTTCATCGACCAGGCGATGCAGATCCACGTGCTGGATGTCGCGAGCGGCAACGCCCGCGTGATCGACCGCGCCAACGCCTGGGCGCACGGCAACCTGAACAACTTCGATGTGAGCTGGTCGCCGGACAGCCGGTGGGTGACGTACAGCCGCGACGTGGTACGGGGGCGCAACGCGGTCTTCATCTACGACACGCGCGGCAACCAGCTGCACCAGGTCACGGCGGGCTTCTACGCCGCGACCGAGCCGGTCTTCGACCCGGAGGGGAAGTACCTGTACTTCCTGACCGACCGCAGCTTCACGCCGGTGTACAGCGCGATGGACAACTCGTGGGTGTACGCGAACCCGCAGGTGATCGCCGCCGTGCCGCTGCGCCGCAACGTGCCCTCGCCGCTGGACCTGCGCAGCGACGAGGAGCCCGCTCGTGACCCCTCGGCGCCCGCGCCCGCGCCGGCGTCCGGCGGTGCCGCCGTTCCGAAGCCGCCGCCGGCCGTGGCCATCGACTTCGACGACTTCGAGCGGCGGGTCGTGGTGCTGCCGCCCACGCCGGGCAACTACGGCGAGCTGCAGGCGGTCGCGGGCAAGGTGCTCTACCACCGCCACCCGCGCACCGGCACGGTGGTGATGGAGGAGAAGCAGCCGATCATGTGGTACGACCTGAAGGAGCGCAAGGAAGAGACGCTGGTCGAGGACGCGACCACGTTCATGGTGTCCGCCGACGGCAAGAAGATGCTGGTGCGACACCGCGACCGGTACGCGATCGTGAACGTGGCCGTGAACCAGAAGCTGGAGAAGACGCTGGCCATGGATGCGCTCGAGCGCGTCGTCGACCCGCGCGAGGAGTGGCGCCAGATCTTCGCGGACGCGTGGCGGCTGCAGCGCGACTACTTCTACGATCCGGGCATGCACGGCGTGGACTGGGAGGGCATGCGCCGGCAGTACGGCGCGCTGCTCGAGCATGCGACCACGCGCGAGGACGTGAACTTCGTGATCGGCGAGCTGATCGCGGAGCTGAACGCGTCGCACACCTACCGCGGCGGCGGCGCGCTCGAGGAGCCGCTGCGCCGCGGCGTCGGCATGCTGGGCGCCGACTTCGCGCTGGAGAACGGCGCGTACCGGATCGTGCGCATCATCGATGGCGCGCCGTGGGACAGCGAGGTGCGCTCGCCGCTGCGGCAGCCGGGCGTGAACGTCGCCGAGGGCGACTACGTGCTGGCCGTGAACGGCACGCCGGTGGACGTCACGAAGGAGCCGTGGGCGGCGCTGCAGGGGCTGGCCGGGCAGACCGTGTCGCTGATGGTGAACAGCCGGCCGACCCTGGACGGGGCGCGCAGCGTGCTGGTGCAGACGCTCGGCAACGAGGGCCGGCTCCGCAACCTGGCCTGGATCGAGGCGAACCGGAGGCGCGTGGACGAGGCATCGGGCGGACGCGTCGGCTACATCTACGTGCCGGACACGGGCGTGAACGGACAGACCGAGCTGATCCGCCAGTTCTACGGCCAGTTCGGCAGGGACGGTCTGGTCATCGACGAGCGCTTCAACAGCGGCGGCCAGATCCCGGACCGGTTCGTCGAGCTGCTGAACCGCCCGATCACGAACTTCTGGGCGATCCGCGACGGCACCGACTGGCAGTGGCCGCCGGTCGCGCACGCGGGGCCGAAGGCGATGCTGATCAACGAGTGGAGCGGCTCGGGCGGCGACGCGTTCCCGTTCTACTTCAAGCAGGCGGGGCTCGGCCCGCTGATCGGCAAGCGCACGTGGGGCGGGCTGATCGGCATCAGCGGGGTACCGCCGCTGGTGGACGGGGGCGGCGTCACGGTGCCCACGTTCGCGATCTACTCGGAGGGCCAGTGGATCATCGAGAACCACGGCGTCGAGCCGGACATCGAGGTCGAGGCCGATCCGGCGCGCATGTGGGATGGCGGCGATCCGCAGCTCGACCGCGCCGTGCAGGAGGTGATGCGGCAGCTGCAGGAGCGCCCGCCGGTGCGTCCGTCCCGGCCCGCCTACCCGGTGCGCGCGCCCAC
>DATHVV010000139.1:0-27010 GCA_035461105.1 Longimicrobiales bacterium
GAGCCGGAGATCAAGACGACCGGCGCCGGCACCAGGTTCGCCAAGGTCTCGCTCGCGACGAACCGCACCTGGAACGACCGTTCGGGACAGCGGCAGGAGAAGACCGAGTGGCACCGGCTGACATTCTGGGACCGGCTCGCCGAGCTCGTCGAGCAGTACGTGCACAAGGGAGACCGGATCTACGTGGAGGGCCGGCTCGAGTACTCGCAGAGCGAGGACCAGCAGGGCCAGCAGCGCTACTGGACCGACATCATCGTGCAGGAGATGGTGCTGCTCGGCGCCGGCGGCGGCGGTCAGGGTGGTGGTGAGGCCTACGAATCCGGACGCGGACGCCCCCAGCCGCAGCGGCGCGGAGCCCCGCAGCAGGGATCGACCGCCTCGCCCTTCGATTCAGGCGACGACGACCTCCCGTTCTGAGCCGCGCTCAGTAGTCCGACGATGCTTCCTCGTCCGCGGCGTGCTCGGCGCCGCGGATGCGCTCGACGAGAGTCGCGATCAGCAGCGCGGTCGCCGCACCGGCGAGCTCGTGCGTCATGTCGCGGAACATCCGCCGGAAGCCGGACCGGGGGGCCTCGAACCCGGGCAGCTCGTCCTCCGCGGCCGAAAGCAGGTGCTTGCGGCGCTCCCGGCGCCAGCGCCGGATCGCCGCCACCTCCGCCTCGCCCAGCTCCGCTTCCTCCTCCTCCTCGTCGCTGCCCCGGCCCAGGACACCGAGCAGCAGGCCGGCGCCCGCGGCCAGGGCCACCCCTGCGAGCGGGCGCCGACCTACGAAACGGCGCACGGGCCGCACCACGTCGAGGCGACGTCGCAGCTGCTGCTTCCGGTCGATGAAGCGGTCCTCCAACTCGTCCAGCGTGGCGGAGATGCGCTGGCGCGACGCCTCGACCACGAGGCGGGCCTCGGCAACGCTCAGCGGCGATGCTGCCGCTCCGGTGAGCAGCCTGGGGTCTTCCATGAGCGCGCTACGGGTGCAGGTATCGTTCCGTGCTCAGGGCAGCGGCTTGCGCTCCTTCGCCGCTTCCCGCTCCGGCGGCGGCGGTAGCTCCCGCGTCACTTCCAGCTCCGCCGGCAGGAAGAAGCGCACGTCCTGCTCTCCATCGAGCAGCACGCCGACCTGGTTGTGACGGTACTCGCTCGCGGCCACGACCGTGCCCGCGCGCCCGCTCGACCGCGGATCCTGCGGCAACGCGCCGCGCACCACCCGCACCCGCGTGCCCTCGGGCAGCGGCGCCATGCGTATCGCCATGACTTCCCTCGCTTCACCCTTTTCGCGCGGCGAGCGCAAACGGCCGCCGCGCCGCAAAGTCGCCGTCCCGGCGGGGGCACGCAATGCCTTGCCGCGCACCGTCTCGCGCCTATATTGCGCCCCGACCAACCACCCCGAGCGCGAGCCCATGGCGAAACCCGCGAACCAGCCGCCCCGCAACACCGTGGCCCTCGGCACCGGCTTCGGTGTCGGTATCCTCTGGATCGTCATGGCGGTCACGTCGCTGTGGAGCGCCGCCCGCGGCGCCGCCAACGACCGCCCCGACTGGGCGCTCATGTGGGCCGTCATCGGGCTGCTGCTGCTCGGCGCCGGCATCGCCGCCATGGTCGGCACCTGGTGGCACCTCACCCGCATCCACGACGACTACTGAGTCCGTGAAAAAGGCGGTGCGCCCCCTCGGCACACCGCCCTTTGCCCGCCTCCGCAGCCGCGCTCAGTCCGTGGGATCCCGCCAGAAACCGGCCATGTCCTCCTCGTAGCTCTGCGGGTCCGCCCGGTAGCCCGCCAGCCACGCTTCGAACGACGGCAACGCCATCTCCGCCGCCAGCGCCTCCGTCGCCCGGTCCACCACTTCCGCGAAGCTCAGCTCGCGTGTCGGGCCGCTGCCGCCCGCCGCCAGCTCGTAGATGCGCTCCACGCTCAACTGTACGAAACGCTCCGCGATACGCGCCGAGCACCAGTCGTAGTACTTGGCGCGGAGCACCCGGTCGTCGACCGGTTCCCCAGGCTTCGGATCAGCGTTCGCAGGCCGAATGCGGACGTCCGGGATGCGGTCCAGGGTACTGCGCGCTGGGCGCAGCCGCGACGCCGCGACGCGGCGCTCGTGTACTCTACGGTAGGGACACTTCTCGGGAAGTGTCAAGCACTGGTGGGGACGACCTCTACCGGGACTACGGCCGCGTTCGCCGTCATCCGCTCGAAAATACGGCGCCGGGCCACCGCGTACATCAACATCCGGTTGAGCAGCTCCGGATCCTGCTGCTGAACGTCGGCCAGCTCCGCGGCGACCGTCCGGGGCAGCTCGACCTTCAGATCGACGGCACACGTCTCCCACATACTGATCTGCCTCGGCGCCTGGTTCAATTCTCTGGAATTGTCGCGGTCCGGTGTGCCTGAGCCATGCTCATCGCAGCATTGTGCGTCCGGTTTTGCAAACGCGAGCCAAGATAGAGACGACCGGGCGACACGTCAAGCATCTTTCGCAACTGCAACGCGCGCAAACCGTTACGTGGAGATCGTTGCGACACAACGAGTTACGCGAGCGTCTCAAGCGTTGGCCGACGCGCACTTTTCGGTGTCAAGCGGCCCGCTCGCTTTTGTCGATTCGGTTCGTGAAAGCCGTGCAGCGGTGCGGATTGTACGGTACCGCACAAGCGGATCCCGACTCGCGCGCCGACGGAGGAGTTGGCAAAAATGAGATCTGCAGCCGGGCCTGGAGCCGCTGCGTTTCGCTTGACGTTCGGGCGGTGGATTGCTTAGCGTGAGGGTGCGCGCGAGCGCGACGCGTTCCCCGCGCGTCGGTGCCCGTCCGCATCCGGCGCGGCAATGCGCCGCCGGTGGGTTGCGCGCGCTCCCGAGAAGAGTTTCAGGCGATCCATGTCGATCCCGATCCAGCAGAGTGGCGAGCGTGCGCCCCGGGCACCGGTGCGGGTGCCGGAGGTGTCTCGAATGCGCTGCCGCTCGTTCTGTTTCCTGGAGCGGAACGGCGCGCGCTGGACGGCCTTCCTGATCACGTTCCAGCTGCCGGACGGGTACTGGCGCGGCTATTTCAGCTTCCGCTCGGCGAGTGTGGCGGCGGGCGAGCCGGAGCTGCGCACGGCGGACCTGTTCGTTGAGGAGAGCGAGTCCGAGGTGGACCAGCGGGCCCGCGGCCTGGGCCGACCGCTGCTGTCGGCGCTGCTGGAGTCGGCGCTGGAGACGGCGGAGCGGCGGCGCGGGTTCACGCCTCAGCTGCAGCGCTGGTTCCGGGACGTGCTGGCGGAGCGTTCCACGCAGCACGCGATCGGCGACCTGACGGCGCCCTCGCTGGGCGAGCTGCGCTCGCTTTACGAGTCGTACCGGCTGGACCAGGTCGCGCATCTCATCGGCCTGATCAAGCCGGACGAATTCCGCGAGATGGTGGAGATCCTGCTGGAAGGGCGCCGCATCGACTTCCGTGAGCGGGATCGTTTCCAGCTGGCGATGAGCGTGGTCCAGGAGCTGGAGCGGCGGCTGCCGCTGCCCCCGTTCGAGGTCTGGGTGGAAGACTACCTGGCGGATCCGGAAGCTTATCGACGCTATGCGTTCGAGCTGCACGGGGAGGGGCCGCTGCCGGACTGCGAGTAGTCGCGCCCCGGGCGCGGGGGACAGCCCGGGGAGGCGCCACGGTGCCGTGGCATTCGGGAGGAGACAGGGCCGCCGGAGGGCGGCCTTGTCTGCATCCGGGTGGCGGCGCGGCGGCCGGCTCAGCCGGCGCCGAAGATGGTGCGGATGGCCGCGATACCGCCTGGTATCGTGGTATAGAGCACGATGATGAGCAGCGGCGGCACGACCAGGCGAAGCGTCCAGATCCAGCCGCGACTCAGGCTGCGGATGAAGGGAGACGCACCCTCGAAGAACTCGGCCTCGCGTCCGCGCAGCAGCCAGCCGGCCAGGATGGCGATGGCCAGGCCGCCCAGAGGCAGGAAGATCTCAGAGGCGACGGCATCCATGGCGCCGAGCACGTTGATGTCGCGCGCGGGCAGGATGCCGAGCGCCGCGATGATGCCGCCCATGAGCAGCGCGGCCTTGCGTCGCGACATGCCGGTGCGGTCGATGACGCTCGAGGTGACCACCTCCAGCAGCGAGACCGCGGACGTGATGGCGCCGAAGAACAGCGCGACGAAGAAGAAGATACCGACGATGCGTCCGGTCGCACCCATGGCCGTGAAGGCGCCGGGCAGCGAGATGAAGAGCGCGCCGACGCTGCTCTCGCTCACGGCCTGCTCGAGACCGAGCGCGAAGATGACCGGGAAGACGACCAGTCCGGCGAGGAACGCGACGGTGAAGTCGGAGGCGGCGATGACGAGGCCCTCGCGGGGCAGGTTGCTCTCCCTGGGCAGGTAGCTCGCGAACGTGAGCATGGCCCCCATGCCGAGAGACAGGGAGAAGAAGGCCTGGCTCGCGGCGGCCGCGAGCGTGTCGAGCGAGAGCAGCTCCGCGACGCTCGGGCTCAGGTAGAAGCTGTAGCCGGCGCCGGCGCCGGGCAGCGTCGTCGCCCAGAGCACGAGTCCGACGATGATGAGGAAGAGCGCGGGCATCCCGACCAGGTTGAGCCGCTCGATGCCGCCCTTCACACCGCCGCTCACGACGAAGATCGTGAGCGCCATGAAGCCCAGGTGGTAGAGGACGGGCTGGATACCGCTCGACACGGTCGTGAAATACGCGCCCGCATCGGTCGGCCAGGGCGTCAGGATCGCCTCGATCGCATAGCGCGTCACCCAGCCCGCAATGACCGCGTAATAGCCGAGGATGAGGAAGCCGGTGAGCACGAAGAAGTAACCGAGCGGGCGTCCGATGCGGCCGGCCATCGCGGTGAGCGCGCCGATCGGGCTCTGGCGCGTCGAGCGCCCCATACCGAACTCGGCGATCACGAGCGGGATGCCGACCAGGAACGTGATCACCACGTAGAACAGCAGGAACGCGGCGCCGCCGTGCTCGGCGGTGCGGTACGGGAAGCGCCACATGTTGCCGAGCCCGACGGCGGAGCCGACCGCGGCCAGGATGAAGCCGACCCGGGTGCCCCAGAGCTCGCGCACGCGCGGCGGGGAGGCGGACGCTGAAGCCGACGATCTCTCGTTCACGGTGCGCTCATCCTGTGGCTGGGGTGCCGGATGGGGGCCAATACTGGGCGGCGCCGGGCGCAGCCGCAACCGCCTGCGTCCGGGCCCGACGCCGCGCGCCGGCGACGTCCCGGGCGCTCAGATGCCCAGCTCGACCGCCACCGGCTTCTCCCCCGCGTAGTCGTAGAAGCCGCGCTTCGTCTTGCGCCCGAAGTAGCCGAGCGTGACCATGCGCCGGAGCAGCGGCGGCGGTGCATAACGCGGCTCGCGGAACTCCTCGAACATGATCTCGGCGATGAAGAAGAGCGTGTCGATGCCGACGAAGTCCGCGAGCGTGAAGGGGCCCATCGGGTAGCCGGTGCCGAGCGTCATGCTGCGGTCGATGTCCTCGATCCCGGCGAGACCCTGCTCCAGGCAGCGGATCGCGTCCAGCATGTACGGGACGAGCAGGCGGTTCACGATGAAGCCGGACGTGTCCTTGGCCTCGACCGGCTCCTTGCCGAGCGAGCGGGCGAAGTCGATGGCGCGGCGGTAGATCGCCTCGTCCACGGCGATCGTCCTGACCACTTCGACCAGCTTCATCACCGGCACCGGGTTGAAGAAGTGCAGGCCGACGAAGCTGCCCGGCCGCTGCGTCGCGGCGGCCATGGCCGCAATGGTGAGCGATGAGGTGTTGCTCGCGAAGATGGTGTCCGGACCGCAGATGCGATCGAGCGTGCGGAACATCTCGTTCTTGAGCTCGAGGTCCTCGGTCACGGCCTCGATGATGACGTCGCAGTCGCGCAGCTCCTCGAGCGACGTCGTCATGTGCACGCGGCCGATCGTCTCGTCGCGCGCGGCCTCCTCCAGCTTGCCCTTGTCGACGGCGCGGTCCAGGCTCTTCCTGATACCGGCATATCCCTTCCTGGCCAGCTCATCGCTGACCTCGCGCACGCGCGTCTCGTAGCCCGCCCGGGCGCATACCTCGGCGATGCCGCTGCCCATGAGCCCGCACCCCAGCACCGCCACTCTCCGGATTTCCGGCATGGCTCCTCCCGACGTGATTCGCACGATGTCCTGACTCTGAAAGCGGGCGGAATATGGGCGGGCGGCAGGGCGCAATCAACGCCGGGTTCCGAAGAGCCGTTCCTGGAGGTTGCGCCGCCAGGGCGGGGGCGGGGGCTCCAGGCGCTGGCCGGTCTCGACGCGGTCGAGCAGGTGCGCGATCTCGCGCCGCGCGTTCGCCAGCCGCGCCCTGAAGTAGTGCGCGGCGGTCGAAAAACCGATTCCGCCGCCCGCCGCGGTGCCGGCTGCCACCCCGAGGCCCGACAGCCCGCCGGCGATCAGCTCGATCACGCCGCCGGCCGCCAGCCCGAGCGCCATGCCCACGAGGCCGCCGGTGCGCACATACCTGACGCGCTCCCCGGAGAAATCGGTCTCGATGCGCACGTGAGCGCTCTCCGGCTCGAGCGGTCTGACGTCGAGCACCACACGCCGAGCCCGCGCGAGATGGAAGCGGCCGGAGGGGCGGGTGAACGCGCGCGCGACGCGCGAGAAGGCATCGTCGGCCGGGATGAACGCGATTTCGCTGGGGCGCCGCCGCACGACCTGCAGGTACTCGCGGGTACAGAGGTAGTTTTCGAGACCGCGCAGGGCTGCGTCGGCCCGGGTGCCGACCGCCCGCGTCTCGGCGAGGAGCGGGGAGCCGAACCAGCGGTCGTACCAGCGCGGCCGGACCTGGAGCGAGGGTCGCTCGTGGAGCGCCCGCCGGACGTGGTGCGTGGACAGGCCGACCTCGGCGGCGATGCGGACCAGCTCGTCCTCCGAGATCTCGTCGCGCGCCTCGGCCTCGGCCAGAGTCAGCTCGGTGGCGCGGCGGATCACCGCCTCGATGTCGGTGCGCGCGAGCGCACGTCCCGGCGGGCCGGGCGTCGATTCCGTCACGCCCCCAAGATAACCAGCGCCTCAGATGCCTGCGAGCGCCTGGTCGATGAACTGGTTCAGACCCGACACCAGCTCCAGGGGCAGCGCGTAGGCGTTCCGGAATGCGGTGTCTCCGGTGCCGGTGCGACGGGCCATGCGCAGGTAGTAGGCACGGTACTCCGCTACCCGGTGCGGCGCACGCCGCTCCAGCACCATCGCCCCCGCGCGCACGGCCGCGCGGGTCTGCAGCACCTGCTCGCCGAACTCGCGCACCCGGGCCGGCGAGACGTGCTCGGCGATCGCTTCGCCGACCAGCGAGTACATGAGCTCGTGCAGCACGCTGAAGGCGACCTCCGAGCCGGCCGCCCGGCCCGTGCTGCCGATGCGCGGGGTGCCCACCGCCGTGCGCACGAACGTGCGCGTGGTCACGGTGCGTCCCTCGGGTCCGAGCGCCGGCGTGAGCAGCGCCTCGCCACTCTGCACGTCCAGGTAGCGGAACAGCGGCAGCAGCGAATCCTGCAGCGTCACCCACTCGGTGCGCGCCGCTTCCGCGAGCGGACGCAGCTCGTCCGCGCGGCTGCGCCAGTACGCGCCGTAATAGGCGCGGCTCTCCTGCTCGAGGGCCGCCGCGAACTCGATGATGGACCGGCGCTGGCGCTCGGTCTGGAACATGGTGCTCAGCAGCGCCACGGCCTCGGCACCGCGCTGCGATCCGGCACGCTGCGGATCGCCCTGCGCCTCCTGCCAGAGACGGATCGCAGTGAACAGGGAGGCCGCGTCATCGAAGTACAGCGGCACGAACTGAAGCTGGTGATACGCCGAGGAGCCAGCGAATTCGGCGCGCATGCGGGCCGCGATCGCCTCGATCGGGGTCGGGTCCGCATTCGCCCGGCGGGCCGCCTCGAGGGCCCGCTGCTGCTCCTCGGGATCGTAGATCGGCAGGGCCATCGTGTCCGCAGGCGGCAGCACGAGGCTGAGCCCGTGATACCAGAGCGACACGTGGTCGCGGGTCAGGAAATGCCAACCCTGCGGCTGCACCGGCGGCGTCACGACCCCGCCCTCCGGGGCGCCTCCAAGAGGAATCGCGCAGGCGCCGGTGAGCAGCGCCGCGAGGGTCACGAGCGCGCCGCGCCGGCGCGATGCCCAACCGATCATCGCCTCACTCCCGTGTGCCTTTCGTGGGTATCGACACCGGCTCCGGGCGGTCAAGCTTCATGCCACCCGGCGCCGGTGGCGGCAGCGTCGGAGCCGCCGGGACGGGCGGCGCCAGCTCCCGGGCCGCGGCCTCCCGCGCCGTCGCATCGCGGGCTTCGGCCGCCTGCTCCGCCTCCCGGGTGGTGCGCTCCACGAACGGGCGAAGCAGATCGATCGGCAGCGGGAACAGCGTCGTGGAGTTGTTCTCGGTAGCGATCTCCGCGACGGTCTGCAGGTAGCGCAGCTGGATCGCGGCCGGCTCGCGCTGGAGGACGCGCGCCGCCATGGCGAGCTTCTCCGACGCCTGCAGCTCGCCTTCCGCGTTGATCACCTTCGCGCGCCGCTCCCGCTCCGCCTCCGCCTGCCGGGCCATCGCGCGCCGCATGTCCTGCGGCAGGTCGATGTCCTTGATCTCCACCGCGGTCACCTCGATGCCCCACGGGTCGGTGCCCTCGTCGATGATCTTGCGCACGATGTCGTTGAAGTGCTCGCGCGCCGTGAGCAGCTGGTCCAGGTCGGCCTGCCCGACCACGCTCCGCAACGTGGTCTGCGCCAGCTGGCTGGTCGCGAACAGGTAATCCTCGATGATGATCGTCGCCCTGATCGTGTCGCTCACCTTGAAGTACACGACCGCGTTCACCTTGACCGACACGTTGTCCCGCGTGATCACGTCCTGCGGCGGGATGTCCATGGCGACGATGCGCAGCGGCACCTTCACCATGCGCTCCACTCCGAGCGGCAGCAGGAAGATCAGTCCCGGGCCCTTCGCGCCGGTGAGCCGGCCCAGCCGGAACACGACGCCGCGCTCGTACTCGCGCAGGATGCGCAGGCTGCTGATGATGATCGCAACCGCCCCGACAGCGGTGGGAATGACCCATTCCAGCATAGAGCCCGCCTTTCCCGTGAGTGCGTGACGCCCGCCGGCGGCACGCGGTGGTCAAGCGCGGCGGCGACGGGGCGGAGCGAGGACGCGAGTTGAGGGCCTCTGCCCTCACCACGCCCCGGCCCCGGACCTCGCCCCTGAGACCCTCGTCAGAGTGCCTCGACCACGACTGCCATTCCCTGGCCGCCGCCGATGCAGGCGCTGCCGAGCGCGTAACGCGCGCCGCGCCGTTTCAGCTCGTGCAACAGGTTGATGGTAATACGCGCGCCGGAAGCTGCGAGCGGGTGGGTGAGCGCGATCGCGCCGCCGTTGACGTTGGTCTTTTCCGGGTCGAGGCCGAGGTCGCGCGCGACGGCCGCGAACTGCGGCGCGAACGCCTCGTTGATTTCGACCAGGTCCACCTGGTCGAGCGCGAGGCCCGCCTTCTCGAGAGCCATTCGGCTGGCCGGCGCGGGACCGATGCCCATGAGGTCGGGGGCGACGCCGGCGATGCCCCACGACACCAGGCGTCCGATCGGCTTGAGGCCCCTGCGTTCCGCCCAGTTGCCATCGGCAATCACGACCGCGGCGGCGCCGTCGCCGATGCCGCTGGCGTTGCCCGCCGTGACCAGCCCGTCCTTGCGGAAGTAGGGGCGCAGCGCGCCGAGCGCCTGCATGGTCGTCTCCGGGCGCATGTGCTCGTCGGTCTCGAAGAGCGCCTCGCCCTTGCGCGTCTTCACCGCGATGGGCGCCACCTCGGCCGCCATGCGGCCCTCGTCCCAGGCCTGCTTCGCGCGCTGCTGGGACCGGAAGGCGACGTCGTCCGCCTCCTCTCGCGTGACGCCGTACTGCTCGGCGAGCTTCTCCGCGGTCTGGGCCATCGACAGGCCGCAGTAGGAGTCCGTCAGTGCGGCCCAGAGCAGGTCCTCGAAGGCGCCGGCCGGCTCACCGAGGCGGAGGGCGCCCCAGCGAGCGCCGCGCAGCACGTGCGGCGCCTGGCTCATGCTCTCCGCGCCGCCGCACAGCGCGACCTTGGACTCGCCGAGCAGGATCTGCTCGGCGCCGCTCACGATCGCCTGGAATCCGGAGCCGCAGAGGCGGTTCACGGTAAGGGCCGGCACCTCTTCGGGGACGCCGGCATGGAGCCCGACGTGGCGGGCGTGATAGATCGCATCGGCGGAAGTCTGGAGCGCGTTGCCGAAGATCACGTGCTCGACTTCGGCCGGTTCCACCTGGGCGGCCTGCAGCGCGGCGCGCGCGGCGTGGGCGCCGAGCTCGTTCGCGGAGAGATCCCTGAGCGCGCCGCCGAACGTCCCGAACGGCGTGCGGCGGCCGGAAAGAAAGACTACGTCCTTGCTGGAGCCCTGCGTGGTCATCCTGTCAATCCGTTCTTCGAGGGGCGCGGCCCGTGCGCGGGCCGTCGTTTGCGGTACGGCACGTCCAGAGTCTTACCCGCTGGCGTTGCGCCGGTGCTTCAGGACCGCACCTGCGGCAGTCGCTCGCAGAGCCAGTCGCCGACGGCCGCCGTGTCCAGGCTGCCGCCCAGGTCCGGCGTGGTCGCGCCGGCATGGAGCGCGTCCTGCACGGCCCGCTCGAGCGCCGCGCCCGCGTCGCGCTGTCCGATGTGCTCGAGGAGCAGCGCCACGGTGAGCACGGCCGCGAGCGGATTGGCGCGCCCGGTCCCGACCAGGTCGGGCGCGGAGCCGTGCACCGGCTCGAAGAGGCCGGCGCGCCCCGGGTGCAGGCTGGCCGAGGGCGCGAGCCCGAGTCCGCCGACCAGGGCCGCGGCCAGGTCGCTCAGGATGTCGCCGAACAGATTGGGGGCGACAATCACATCGTAGCGCGCGGGACGCAGTACCAGGTCGAGGGCGAGCGCATCGGCATACACGGCATCGCGCTCCAGCTGCGGGAACTCGCGGCCGACCGCCTCGAAGGCGCGGCGCCAGAGCGCGCCGGCGTGCGGCATGGCGTTCGCCTTGTCGGAGAGCGTCACCCGGCGGCGGCCGTGTACGAGCGCGTACTCGCACGCCGCGCGGATGATGCGCTCGACGCCCTTCCAGGTATTGATGTCCTCCTCGATCGCGACCTCGTCGGCCGTGCCCGCCTTGAAGTTGCCGCCCATCCCGACGTACACGCCCTCGGTGTTCTCCCGGAAGACGACGATGTCCACATCCTCGACCCGCACGTCGCGCAGCGGTGAGAGCCGGGCCTCGTAGAGCCGCACCGGCCGCAGGTTGATGTAGAGGTCCAGGTTGAAGCGCAGGCCCAGCAGGATGTCGCGCGCGTGCTGGTTGCCGGGCACGCGCGGATCTCCCATAGCTCCCAGGAAGATCGCGTCGTAGTCGTCGCGCAGCTGCGCCATCTCGGCGGCAGTGATGGCGACGCCGGTGCGCAGGTAGCGCTCCGCGCCCAGGTCCCACGCGACCAACTCCAGCGGGAAGCCACGGTTCGCGCTCAGGCAGCGGAGCACCTTCACGGCCTCGCGCGTGACTTCCGCGCCGATGCCGTCACCCGGAATGACCGCGATTCTGCTCATCGGGGAGAAATAGGCGGCGGGCCCGGACCCGGCAATGACCCGCCCCGGCGGTGATGCCTCAGCGCGCGTTGACGGTAAGGGCGGCGCGCGCGTTGTGGGTCACGCAGGTATAGGGATACTCGCCCGGCGGCGCGTGCGCGAAGCTCACCACCCAGGCATTGCCCTCGCTTACCAGCGGCGGGCTGCGCAGCTGGCCGGTCTGCTCCAGGAATGCGCGCGCATCGGAGGCGAGCAGCGCGCCATCGAAAGCGATCGCGTGCCCGGCTCCATCACCGGCCTCGAAGCGAACGATGTCTCCCACCCGCAGGGTGGCGCGCAGCGGCTCCACCTCGCCGGGCCGCGCCCGATCGATGCGCACCCGCACCAGCGCGATGCTGTCGGGCAGCTCGATACGGGTGGCGTCCAGCTCGAGCACGTCGGGGCCCCGGGCCAGCTCGCCGGCCTGATCGCAGCCGCTCGTGAGCAGAAGCATGAAAAGCAGGGCGCCGGCGGACCGCAGCTGCGATCGCGCCGGCGCCGGCAGCGGCGGAACGGCCGGCACTCAGCCGCCGTGCGAGAGCGAATACACGTAGGCGGAAACCGCGCGCAGCTGCTCGTCGTCGAGCTGGACGCCGCCCATGGGCGGCATCGGCGCCGGATATTCCTTTGGCGTCGCGACGCCCTGGCGGATCACATTCATGATGTTCTCGAAGCTGCCATCGGGAATGTTCAGCCAGTTCTGGTCGTTGAGCGCGGGCGCGAGCGGACCTCCGGTGCCGTTCATGCCGTGGCACGTGAAGCAGATCGTGCCGTTGAAGACCTGCTGCCCGGCGGCCACCATCTCGGGGGTCACGCCTTCCGGCAGCGCGACGTTAGCCGGCGCCGGCGCCGCCGGCGGGGCCGTCGTCTCCGGTTGCGGCATGTCCGCAGGCTGCTCCGCCGCGTCACTACCGCCCCCGCATCCCGTCAGCAGCAGGAAAGCGCCCAGCAGCGTGCCGTATCTCATCGTGCACATGTAGTGAATCCTCCCTCCGGGTTTCGCACCGCATCTGCTGATGCGGGAGGCGAAGATACGGTGCCCGACGCGCCGGCTCAAGCGTCCGCGGACGCACCGCAGGCGACGCAGAATGCCCAGTCGACCTCGATCGGCTCGCCACAGGCGCGGCACGGTCGCAGCGTCTGATCAGCGCCGCAGTAGGGGCAGTAACGCAGGGTGCGGACGTGGGGCAGGGCGGAATCGCAGAACGCGCACCGGTCCGCATCGACCGCCGCGTCCGCGGCCGCGACGGGAGCCGCGACCGGCGCCGGCGCCGGACGGGCGGGCGGCTCGGCGGCCGGCCCCGGCCCGGCCGGCGCGCCGCCCGGCTCGCGGTGCCCGGGAACGACGGCCTCGACCGGCCAGGAAAGCGGATCGTCGTCGCCGGCGGCCGCGTCCTCGAGCGCGAGCTCAGACTCGCCCTCGTCGGCACCCGTCGCCAACGCGTCCAGCGTGACCACCGGCGGCTCCAGCCACACGTCGCACCCCGCGAACTTGCGGAACAGCGTGACGTTGGGATTCGGCGACGCCAGCTCGTCCCGCAGCTGGTTACGAGCGGTGACCGGTTCCAGACGCGCGAGCCCGCTTTCGCCGCTGAGCAGCCGCAGCAGCGCGTGCTCGTAGTCCGCGTTCATGTCCAGAGCGAGATCGTCGCGCACGCTGCGGTACGGCACGAGCTCCTGGTAGATCTCCGCGACCGTGACCGGCGCGGTGGCGGGGTCCTCGCCGCGCCGGCTGACGACCGCATGCACGAGCAGCGCGTGCAGCCGCTCGACCACACCACTCATCGGGGGTTCCTCCCGCAGCATCGGAATTGTCCGGCAGGCTCATTCAGGGACGGGAGCACGGCGCAGCTGAGCCTGCACATCGGCGGGCGCACGCCGGAGCCACAGGTCCGCGGTCGGATCGCCGGCAGCGCGCAGCGCCTGCACCAGCGCGATCCAGTTCGCGGCCTCCTCCGGCTCCAGCTCGACGGCGCGCTGGTACGCCTCGGCGGCGGCCGCCGGTCGCCCGAGATCGCGCGCGATCAGGTGACCCAGCTCGCGCAGGATGTCGGCATCCCGGGGATGCCGCTTGCGCGCCGCGTTCAGCACGTCGCCCGCCTCGGGCAGTCGCTGCTGTCGGCGCAACAGCCGTCCCAGGTACAGCGAGGCGGTCGCGTTCGCGTCGTCGTCCGCGAGCGCCGCCCGCAGCTGCTGCTCGGCCACCCCCATGCGCCCGGCCTCGAACGCGGCTACGCCCTGCTCGAGCGCCGATTCCCGCCCCAGCAAGGCGAGCACGACGTAGGTGAGGAGGGCCAGCACGACCAGCGTCAGCGCCAGCAGCAGGCCGCGCCGCTGCCAGGAGCGGATCTCGTTGGGCGGCACTTCGTGCGTCGCCACCTCCAGGTCGCCGCGCGTGACCGCCGCGTGGGCGCTCGCCCGCAGCGAGGCGTCCGCTGCTGCGGCCCCGCGGCCGGCGCGCAACTCGTGCTCCAGCAGCCGCACCGCCTGCGCCGCCTGGTCCGCATCGGCGGCGCGCACTTCTCCGGCCGCCGCCCGCTGCCGCGCCTGCTCCAGCTCGTGGACCGCGTGGGCCGCATCCAGCGAGATGCGCTGCTGCTGCCGCAGCGCCACGATCACCCGCTCGAGCGATACCACGCCCGGATCGAGAACGTGCAGCCGGGTCGCATCGGGCACGGATGCATCGCGCCGCAGGAGCTGACGGAGGCTGCGCTCTACGGCCTGGCCGATGGCCTCGAGCGCAACCGCCAGCTCCTGCGGCGTCGCGTATGATTCCAGCTGGTCGATCGCTCCCCGCGCTTCCTCGAGCGGCGCAAGCACGCGATCCGGTTCACTCACGGTCAGTACTCGATGTGCCAGTACCCCGCGCGCTCACCTGCAACCAGGAACGCATGCGGATCCTCCGTCGGCAGCGTCATGTCCACCGGTGCAGCGGCTTCCGGCCCACCGCGACGCATGAACTGTGCGATGCGCGCCTCCGCGACCACCCGCGTCTCCCGGATCTGCTCCACGATCGCCGCCCAGCTGCCCGTCAGCACCGTGCCGCCGGCCAGCTGCACCCGGTGCACCTCGGCCCCCGCCTCCACCTCGCCCGCCGCCAGCGAGCGCGCCTCATCGGCCGCCTCCACGGCGGCTTCCACCTCCGCCAGCAACTCGTCTACCGGATCCGTGGCCGCTTCCAGCTCCTGAAGGCGACGCTCCCATTCCAGCAGCTCCGGATCACCACTGTGCGCCGCGCACAGCGCTCGCCGCAGCTCCAGGACCCGCCACACTGCCAGCGTGTCGAAGTGATCGCCCGCCGGCACCCGCTCGAATTCACGCAGCGCGCCGGCCCAGTCGCCACGATCGTACAGCAGGTGCGCCAGGTAAACGCGCGCCTCGTGGTACTCGTCGTCTATGTGCAGCGCCCGCCGCAGCTGGCGGCGGGCCGCAATCTCGTCATCGAGGCGGTGCAGCGTGAACGCGAACGCCGCCGCCGCTTCCGCGCTGTCGGGATGCACCGCGATCGTGCGCTCGAACAGTTCTTTCGCTTCCTCGAAAAAATGTTCACGATAGAGCGCCCGCCCCATCGACATCATCAGATCGAGATCTTCCTCGCACGTCTCCCGGGCACGTGCGAACAGCGCCAGCGACTCCTCGAACTCGCCGAACCGCAGCAGCGCTTCGCCGAGACCGACCAGTCCGTCCTCGTGTTCCGGATCGAGCACGAGCGCGCGCTGGAACGCATGCCGCGCCCACAGGTACTCCTCACGCGCCATGCGCACGTAACCCAGACCGACGTACAGCTCCACCGAGTGCGGGTACAGGCTCAGTCCCTCCCGGAGCGTCTCCAGGGCGGCGTCGAAATCCCCTTGGTCGTACAGCCGGTGCGCGCGTTCGTCGTACTCTTCCGAGCTGAGGAACGGAGTGGGCATTCAGCGCCTCCTCGTCACGCGGTTCGGGATCGGTCCTGGGCAGTCTGTTTGGGGGCGGGGGATTCGCCACCACAGTATAATGCGTGCCCGATGGGGGTGCTACCCCTATATCTTGGGGTATGGACGAGGGATGAGGGCGAGGGCGAGGCGGGGAGAGGGATCACGCAGAACGGTTTGGAGGAGCAAGTGTTCGGCTGGGTAAAGAGACAGCGGCTGGGGCGGGCCGCACAGCGGCGGCTGCTGGTCGCGCTGGCGCGCGCGGAGGAGGAGCTGATCGAGACGCACGTACAGAATGCGCTCGATGTGATCGAGGCGGTGGCGGACGAGCTGGCGATCGGTCGCGCGCTCGAGCTGTACCTGGATGCGCTCGAGCCGGGCGAGCCGCGCGGGTCGATCATCGCGCGGCGCGCGCTGGCGCGACTGGAGGTGGAGGCGGGTGGACGCCGTCGCCGCGTGCGCGAGGACTACGAGGGGTGAGTATGCCGTGCCGGGCGGTGGCGCGGCACGCGGCGCATCACCTCATCGGGTCGCGGCGCCTTCGGCCTGGGTAGTATCGGCGGTCTCGTCCGCGCCGCGGATGACGGGATAGGTGTGAGTGTCGGTCATCACGGGGTCCTGGACGGGCAGCAGCCACCAGTCACCGGTGGGCAGGCCGCGGGGGAAGCGTTCCCGGGGCGTGGGATAGGGCTCGAAGGGGCGGCCGTACTTCCGGTTGAGGTAGAAGTTGATCGCGTTGGCGACGAAACCGGACGGGAAGTAGCCGTGCTCGCCGTGCTCGATGAACATGGAGGCGACGATCTCGGGGTGTTTTCCTGGGGGGCCGCCCGAGCCGATGAACCAGGCATGGTCGCGGAGCGTGCAGCCGCGTCCGATGGCACATGCCTGTGCGGTGCCGGTCTTGCCCATGAAGTCCCAGTGCTGCAGGCGGCTGAGCCGGGCGGTGCCCTGCGGCCCGACGACGCGGCGCATTCCCTTGCGCAGGTATTCCAGGTTCTCCTCACTGACCTTGAGGTCGAAGGCGACCTTGGGCGGCTCGCCGGTCACGGCCAGGCGTGGCTCGAGCGCGACGCCGTCGGGGCGGGCGACCATGGCGTACATCTCGGCCATCTTGAGCGGCGTCATGACCACGGCGCCCTGCCCGATGGACATGGTCATGATCTCGTTCTCGTTGGGCGCGTAGCCGTAGTGCTCGCGGAACCAGTCGACGCTCGCCGGGAACGTGTTGGCGATCTCGGTCGGCAGATCGATGCCGGTACGCGCGCCGAAGCCGAGCCGGGTGCCCACCTCCATGAAGCGCCTGAGCCCGATGCGGATGCCGACCTGGTAGAAGTAGACGTCGCAGGAGTTGTAGATGCCGGGGACCAGGCTCTGGGGCCCGTGCACGGCGTGACACCTGGCGTAACGTCCGAAATACATGCCGCCGGTGCAGGCGATCGGCATGACCTCTTCCGGGGTGATTACGCCGAGTTCGAGCGCCAAGGCGGCCATCTGCAGCTTCCACGTCGATGCGGGCGGCTGTCGTGAGCCCGCGGCGCGGTCGAGCAGCGGCTTGTTGGGGTCGTCGGCGAGACGCCGGTAGTTCTCGGTGCTGATGCCACCGATGAAGAGGTTGGGATCGTACGAGGGGTGGCTGTAGAGCGCCAGCACGCCACCGGTCTGCGGATCGAGGGCGACGAACGCGCCGTTGTAGCCGCGCGGGAATATCCCGGCGATGTAGCGCTGCAGGTCGAGATCGAGATGCAGCTGCAGATCGCGCCCGGGCACGGGTGGCTTGCCCATCTCCTCGGGGAGCCAGCGCTTGATGCGACCCCAGGCATCCACCTCCAGGAAGCGCATGCCGGGTGTGCCGCCCAGGTGTGCCTCGTACTGTCGCTCGAGTCCGCTCTTGCCGATCCAGCGGCCCTGCTCGTAGCCGGCGAACTCCGGCCGCTTCAGCTCCTCCTCGCTGATCTCGCTGACGTAGCCGATGATGTGGGCGACGGCATCACCAGCCGAGTACCGGCGCTTGGCGTACTCGTGCACGAGCACGCCGGGGAACTGGTAGCGACGCTCCTCGAGGCGGGCGACCGAGAGGGGCGGCGCATCGGCCATGAGCACCATCGGGAGGTGGCTCTGCCGCTGCCATTTCCGCTTCGCGCGCGTGATATCGCCATCGGTGAGGCCCAGGATCGGGCGCAGCCGCGCGATCTGTGCGTCCATCGTGTCGGGGCTGCCCGGCATCAGCTGGATCTGGTAACCGGGGACATTCTCCGCGATGACCTGGCCGTGGCGATCGTAGATGGTGCCGCGCGGCGCCGGGATCGGCAGCGGCCGCATCCGGTTCTCGCGCGCGACGCGCGCGTACTGCTCTCCGTGCAACACCTGCAGGCGGATCAGCGCGGTGGCGAGGAATGCCATCACGGCGATGATGATGATGCGGGCGCCACGGCCGCGGCGCGTGCGCTGCGCGCGCGGCGTGGCGATCCGGCCGGTGCGTTCCATCCTGCTTCTCCTGCGCTACCCGCCGCGGGCGGACGACTCAGCCAATGTCGTAGGCGACGGCGCACTCCGGGCACACGAATGCCTGGCCGCGACGCCGGAGTGCGACGACCCGTTCGCCATGACGCAAACAGCGAGCCTCCTGGCCGCTTTCGAGCTGCTGCCGGACCGTCCTGATGTCCTCCGGCTTGGCGCCGGGCACCTCGAAGGCACGGCGTTGCGCACAGCTCAGGCACTCGAACCACACCTCGCCGCTGCCGCCCTCGCGGGTGCTGATCCGCACCACCTCCGAAAATCCGCCGCAGCCCACCGGACACGGCACCATCTCGCCGGCCAGGTAGTGCTTCATCGGATCGGTCTGCTGCAGCGGCGGCGAGGGTTTCACCATCTCGTCGCGGCGCTTCTTCTTCTTCTTCTTCTTGCGCGGGGCCTCGCCCTCCGCGAGCGCGGCGAGGATCGACTTGCGGCGCTCGCGCGCGCGGCGCTTGCGCAGCTCCTCGATCGGGTCGCGCCGCCGGCGCTTCTTCTTTACGGGCGCACCCTCGACCGGCACTGCGGCCCCCGCCGGCGGTGCGGCGGTGGCACCGTCCGCAGGTGCCGCGCGCCGCTTCCGCGACGGGCGCGCGGGCGCCTCCTGGGCCGCGCCCGGGCGGCCGGCAACGCGGGGCGCCTCGGGCGCGGCCGGCGGTGCGGCGGTCCTGGCGGTCTTCTCGACGGCCGCACGGCGCGCCCGGCCGCCCGCGGTCCGTGCCGTCTCGCGCGGCGGTGCCGCTTTCTTCGGGGGGCCAGCCGCCCGACGGGGCGCAGCTTTCCTGGCCGCCGGCTTGGCCGGCGCGCGGGCCGGCTTGCGGCCCGCGGCCGGACGCGCCGCGCTCTTCCGGGTGGCGGCGGTGCGTGCCGAGGACTTCTTCGCGGCCTTCCTGGCGACCGATTTCTTCGGCGCCGTCCGCTTCGGAGCGGCCTTTTTCGGCGTCGCCTTCTTCGCCGCACCGCGTTTCGCAGCCGTCTTCTTCGGCGGCGCCTTCCGCGCCGCTGCCCTCTTCGGGGCCGCTTTTCCGGAGGCTTTCTTCCGGCCCCCAGCCTGCTTCGAGGCAGTCTTCCGCCCGGTTTTCCGAGCGGCCGGTTTCGCCGCGCGCTTCTTCGGCGCCGGCTTCTTGGGCGCAGCCTTCCGAGGCGACGTCTTCTTGGCGGGCTGGCGCTTCGCGCCGCGCGCGGGCGCCTTCTTCGCGGCCTTGCGCGCGCCACCCTTGCCGGACGGCTTTGCGCTCCGGCTCGCCTTCCTGGTGCTCTTCTTCGCCTTCGTGGCCTTGGCGGCCATGCTCACCTCCCCGGGGTGCCTGCTCGGAACAGCGTCCTCGTCGTCACGCGCGCTGCAGCAGGTACGCGGCGTCCTGGAGCGAACCCGCCCCGTCGACGTTGACCGCGTACCGTCCGCCGCTCCAGATGGAGGCCGCGCCGTACTCGCCTGCGGTGTTGACGGCGTAGAAATTCACGTCGAAGTCGGGCCGCCCGTCCGGGCGCAGCAGCCGCTTCTCCACGGTCCAGCGCACGATGCGCCGGCAGGCCTCGAGACACGCGTCGGTGGGACTGCGTCCCTGCCGCAGCAGCTCGATGACCGTATGCGCGCCGCAGGTCTTGATGACCGCCTCGCCGCGGCCGGTCGAGCCGGCGGAGCCGACGTCGTTGTCGGCGTAGAGGCCCGCTCCGATGATCGGCGAATCGCCGACCCGTCCGGACAGCTTGTAGAACAGACCGCTCGTCGTGGTGACGCCCGACACGTTGCCGGCGGCGTCCACCGCGTTGCAGTTGATCGTGCCCATCGGCCGCACGCCATCGAAAGACTCGAACCCTGCGGCGCCGGCCGGCTCCTCCCCGGCGCGCGAGGCGCCGGGCTCGCGCGTGAAATCCCGAATCCCCTCCCCGGATTCCTCAGGCGTGAGCCAGTCGTCGTCCGGGGAAAGGCGGGCGCGCAGGCGCAGCCACGCGAGGCGCGCCTCTTCGGTGAGCAACTCCTCATCCGCGTCGAAGCCCATCGCCCGGGCAAAGCGGCGGGCGCCCTCGCCGACCAGCAGGACGTGGTCGGTATAGCGCATCACCGCGACCGCGACGAGCGACGGGGTGCGCACACCCTCCAGCGCCGCCACCGCGCCGGCCCCGCGGGTCGGCCCGTGCATCACGGAGGCATCCAGCTGCACGACGCCATCCTCGTTGGGCAGGCCGCCATACCCGACGGACCGGTCGCCCGGGTCGCGCTCCACGATGTTGACGCCGCGAACCACCGCCTCCAGGGTATCGCCACCCGATGCCAGCACCCGCATCGCCTCGGCCACCGCAGCGAGCCCGTTGGCGCTCGCCACCGCGACAGGCCGGACCCGGCTCCGGCGTACCGCGGGGGCACCGAGCGCGGCCAGGGGCGGCGGGAACGGAAAGGCGCCCAGGGCGGCGGCACCCACGCCCGCGCGCGCGGCCTGTCTGAAGAACTGGCGACGGGAGGTCATGCCACTCCCAGCTGGGCGTAGACTCAGCCGATGGAGCCGGGCTCACCGGCCCGCGGCAAACGGGCAAAAGTATAGTGGCCGGACGTCTGAAACACCAATCAGGAGGCGGACAACGACGTGAGGCAGGGAATCGAGCCGGAGAAATGGGGGGGCGTGCGACGCCATCGGCATCGCACGCTGCTGCGTCAGGCGGCGTTTGCGTCCTGCCCGGAGAGCGCGGTGTGCTCCCGGCCGTGCGGGATCACGGGTTGGCAGAATCGCAGCCCGGCCACGCGAAGCTGCTCCAGATCCTGGCCGGCCAGCTCCGGGTGCCGTTCTCTCATGAACTCCAGCGTCTCATCCATCCAGGCGACCTGATCGTCCGCGTCGGCGCCGAGCACCCCGCACTGCCGGATCGCGCTGAACAGCTCATCGCGCGCGCGCTCCAGCGTGGACTGGTTCTGCACCGGGCGGGGCTTCGGGCGTCTTTTCTTCACTACGCTTCCTCCTTGTGGCCGCATCCGCTCACCTGTTCTTTTCGGCATGACTCATCGTCGGCGCAGTACCACCGACAGCTATGCAATCTAACCGGTGCGAGCAAGGGTGGAAACCCCGGACGGAAGGATGATTTCGCGCTGCAGCCCGGTGATCGGGCCGGACGCGTGAGCACGCGGCGCTACACGCAGCTGGGAGCTGCGCGCATTCACTCCGTGCACTCGGGCACGGGATCGGACGTCGTGCTGCTGCACGGCCTTTCCGGCTCGCGCCACTGGTGGCGCTACACGCTGGAGGCGCTGGCGGAGAGCTATCGGGTGCACGTGCCCGAGCTGGTGGGATTCGGTCGGAGCCGGGCGGGTTGGCGGCAGCCGAACATCGGGGAGCTGGCGGAGCTGATGATGCAGTGGCTGCAGGAGCTGGGCCTGGCGCGGCCGCATCTGGTGGGTCACTCGATGGGCGGTCAGATAGCCCTGCACATGGCGGCCTCCTCCGATGCGGCGCTGCGCACTCTCTCGCTGGTGTGCGCCTCCGGGATCCCGCGCGCGTTCGGGCTGGGCGACGCGGCACGCATGCTCGCCGGGGCCCTGCCGCCCCGGCGCTGGGGCGCCACCGGTTTCCTGCCGACGATCGCGCTGGATGCGCTGCGCAGCGGTCCGCGGCGGCTCGCGCACGCGGGCTGGAACCTGCTGGGTGACGACGTGCGCCCGCTGTTGCCGCGCATCAAGCTGCCGTGCCTGGTGGTCTGGGGTGCGCTCGATCCGCTGCTGCCGCTGGAGCATGGGCGCGCGCTGGCGGATGGGCTCCCGGATGCGCGACTGGTGGTGCTGGCGAATGCCGCGCACAATCCGATGGCCGACGAGCCGCGCGAGTTCAATCGCGTGCTGCTCGATTTTCTGGATCGGCATGAGTGAGCGATTTGGATCGGCATGAGTGAGCGATACGACACGCGCGCGCGTGAGGCCACGCCAGTCCGAGTACGACGACTCGAGCTGGAGGGCCGGCGCGTCACCTATCGCGAGGCCGGCGCGGGGGCACCCGTGGTCGTGGCGAGCGGGCTCGGCCTGAGCGGCCGCTTCTACGACCGCAATTTCCCGGCATTCGCGGCCGCCGGGCTGCGCCTGATCGTGCCGGACCTGCCCGGGTTCGGTGGGTCGCGGGGCGGGCGGCGCGGGCTGGGCGTTGCGGAGACGCGCGATTTCCTGCTCGCGTTCACGCGCGCGGTGGGCGTGGCGGGCGCGATCTGGGTGGGCCATTCGATCGGCGCGCAGGCCGCACTCCAGGTCGCGGTGCATGCGCCACACCGCGCGCGCGGGATCGTACTGGTCGGTCCGACGGGCGAGCCGGGCAGCGGCAGATTGCTGAAGCAGGCGTGGGCGCTGGCGCGCGAATCCGTGCGGGTGCCCCCCGCGGTGGTGGCCCGCGTGCTGTCGGACTACGTGCGTACCTCACCACTGTCCTACATCGGGACCTGGATCCGGCATGCGCGGGACCGTCCGCAGCAGAGGCTGAGTGCCGTGCAGTGTCCCGCGCTGATCCTGGTCGGTACGCGCGATCCGGTGGTGAGCGCGGATTATCTGGAGCTGCTGCTGCGGCGTCTGCGCCACAGTCGGCTGGAGCGCATTGCGGGCGGCACACATGCGCTGCCGCGCAGCCGGGCGGCCGAGTTCAACAGCGCGGTGATCGCGTTCTGCCGCGAGCTCGAGCGGCCGGTCGGGGCGGGGACGTGAGCCCCGTGCAAGCATCGCACCCGCGCGCAGCCGCGCGGCGAAGCGCCGCTGGCACAGATGGTTGCGGAGCGGTGCTTGACGGCGCCGCACGGACGCCGCATTCTCCGACCCTCGGCCTGCCGTAAGTCACTTCGTCCCAGCTGCACGACAGAAGGCGATTCCCTCGCTGGCGCACGTGCTTGCGCGCGCCGGCCGGGCACGACCTATTGCGTGAGACGCAGGGCGCACGGCGGGCGATGGGATGCAGGCAGCGGATTCGCGCGCCGCGCGCTTCGAGTAACAGGAGGAGACCCGGTGAGCAGAGCAGAGCAGGTCCGACGCGAGCGACGCGAGCGCATGACCCCGAAGCAGCGGGAGCTCTCGCGGGTACGCGGCGACGGCGCCGCCGCGGCGCTCGACGTGGACCGGCTCATTCACGAGCGCGTGCGTCTTGCCATCGTGAGCTCCCTCGCGGTTAACGAGGCGCTCAGCTTCAACGAGATGCGCGACCTGCTCGACACCACCGACGGCAACCTGAGCGTGCACGCGCGCAAGCTGGAGGAAGCGGGTTACATCAGCTGCAGCAAGCGGTTCGAGGGGCGGGTGCCGCGCACCGAGTACTCGATCACGCTGCTCGGGCGCAAAGCGCTGCAGCGCTACCTGGACCACATGGAAACGCTGATCAGGTCGGTGCGCGAATAGCGCCCTGCCCCACCAGGCTGACCCACGAGCCGGCGACCTCCTGCAGTCGCCGGCTCGTTCGTTTCGCGTCGCCCGGTGCGGCCGCTAGGTTCCGGTGCGGGCGGCCACGCGACGGATCTGGATGTCGCCGTTCACGGTGTTCAGCTCCAGGGAGCGGCCGCCCGAGCCGATGGTACCGGTCACGCGCTTGGGCCCGAAGCGTCCGCGCACGGTGAGCGGGAAGTCGGTCTCCACGTCGCCCGTCACGGTGCTCGCGGTGACATCGGCGTTCAGGTCGCCGGCGACCTCGAGCCGGATGCCGCCGTTGACGGTCTCGAAGCTCAGCTGGTCGCGCCAGTCGCTGCGTCCGATACGCGCCTCGATGGAGCCGTTCACGGTCTGCGCCGAGACCAGGCCGGTGGTGCTGGTCTCGATGCCGCCGTTCACGGTATGGGCGCGCACGTCGCTCTGGAGCCCGTCGGCGCGCACCTCGCCGTTGACGGTACGGGCGACCAGGTTGACACCGCGCGGCACCTCGACCGTGAACTGTACGCGTACGTCGTTGTTGCGCACACTGTTGCGGCCGCCCTCGGCGGGCTGGCACTCGTTGGCGCGGCCGCGGCCCTCGGACGGGTACAGGGCGCAGATGGTGACGCCATCGGCGTGCTCGACCACGACCAGCTGCACGTCGCCCACATCGCTGCGGCGCGCGGTCTTCTCGGCGCGCACGCGCACCTCCGCGCCGGCCGTGTACGAAGCCGTGATGTCGCCGTTGACGCCCTTGATCTCGATCGAGCGTCCGGCCGGCACCGCCCGGCTCCAGGCCCAGGTGTCGCTCTGCTGGGCCGGCAGGGCGGCGGGCGCGAGCAGTGCCGCGGCGATGGCGGGAAGAGTCAATCTGTGCATCATCATGTCTCCATTCGGGGTCGTGACGCCGTCAGTTGCTGCGGCGCGGGTTCAGGTCACGCTGCTGGATCTCGGACGGGCGTACCAGCTGGATGGAGCCGCCGAAGGACTCGAGCTCGACGTCGGCGCCGCCGCGACCGAGCGTGAAGCCGAACTGGCCGCGACTGCGCGACTGGCGCACGTCCACATCGAAGCCGGTGCTCAGCTTGCCGTTGAACGTGTAGACGCTGACGTTGGCGTTGGCGTTCGCGGGCATGGCCATGACGATGCGGCCGTTGTGCGTGGCCAGCCCGTAATGGCCGTTGTCGTAGATCCGGCCCTCGAACTCGATGGCACCGTTCACCGTCTCGGCTGCCACCGCGCGCGAGTCGACGCCGTACATCAGGATCGCGCCGTTCACGCTCTCCGCCGAAATGTCGCCGACCACGTTGCGCAGGCGGATGCCCTGGTTCGTGGAGCTGACCTGGATCCGGCCGTTCGCGTCCTCGAGCCGGACCGCGCCCTGGATGGACTCGGCCTGGATGCGGCCGCGTCCGCCGCGCACGGTGATGTTGCCGTTCACGGTCTCGAGGTTCAGCTCGCCGTTCGCGCCATCGACGTTGATCTCGGTGTTGACGCCCTCGATGCGCACGCCGTAAGCGCGCGGCACGGTGACTTCGATCTCGGCCTGGCCGGGGCCCATGCGGCCGGACACATCGATGTCCACGCGCGCGCCGCGCACGTCGATCTCGAGCGCAGTCCGGCTGGAGTGGCGGGCGCGGACCCGCATCTGGGCGCGATCCCAGGCCCGCACGTTGACGCTGCCGCCGAAGTTCTCGATCGCGACCGATCCGCTGGCGGGAACGTTGAAGGTGGTGTCGGTCTGCTGGGCGAGCCCCAGCGACAGGGCCGCAACTGCAAGTGCGCTGATCATGGTGTCCGCTCCTTCAGGTTCCTGCCCGCCGCACCGTTACGGCACGTCGCAGGATATCCATTTTCTTCTTCATGGCACCGTCCAGATGACGGTGCAGATACGGATTCGCCGGGTCGCGTTCGACGGCCGCGCGCGCTTCCGCGATGGCGCCATCAATGGTGGCCAGGCTGCGCTCGAGCACGCGCACGGTGGCGGTGTCGAGCCGGTCACGCCGATCCGCGAGCGCGAGCTCCAGATCGGCAATGGCGCTCTCGTAGCCCGGCGACTCACTGGCAGCGAGCTGTGCCGGAGGATTCCCGGCCTCCGTCCGCGCCGGCGCGGTGGCGACGCCGCGGCCGGGGCCACCGCCCGTCGTGGCCAGCCACACGCCGCCGCCGGAGAGCATCATCAGCACGACGGCCGCGGCCGCCAGCTGCGGGACCGTGAAGCTGAAGCGCGGCGGGGGCCGCCGGCCGGCGATCGGCACGACCGCAGCGCTATCGACACCAATGCGGCGCGCGATATCGGGCCAGAGGTCGCGCGTCGGCGGGCTGGCGGTCGATCCGGCCGCGATGGCGGCAACCGCGCGCAACTCCTCGAGCACCGCGCGGCAGGCGTCGCAGCCGGCGAGATGCTGCTCGAGCGCGACGAGCTCGGCCGCGGGCAGCTCCTCGTCCAGGTACTCGGAAAGCCGTTCGGTCCAGGGATCGTGCATGGTCTCGTTCCTCAAGCCAGGTACTGCCGCAGGGTCATGCGGGCCCGGTGCAGCTGCGACTTCGACGTCCCTGCACTCACGCCCATCAGCTCGGCGATCTCCTCGTGGGTGTAGCCCTCCACGTCATGCAGCACGAACACCTGTCGGGCTCCCGGTGGCAGCAGCTCGACCGCCTGCTCGAAATCGACGCGCAGGTCGATGCGGTCGGGGCGCGTCGCGAGCGGCAGCACGGTCGGGTCGCCGCCCGCGTTGCGCTCCTGGTACTTCGCGGCGGCGCCGCGCCGGCCGAGCAGCACGTTGATCGCGAGCCGATAAAGCCAGGTGCCGAAGAGCGCATCACCCCGGAACAGTCCAAGCTTCTGCCAGGTGCGCACGAACACGTCCTGGGTCGCCTCGTCGGCGTCGGCCGCACCGATCATCCGCCGCGCCAGCGAGTGGATCCGCGCGCAGTGCCGGCGGTAGATCCGCTCGAAGGCGGCCGCATCGCCGGCCGCGGCCCGGGCCGCGTCTTCGGCGTCCGGATCGGCCGTCCGTGCCAGTGGGGTGTCGTATGCCAGCGTCGCCACTCGCTTCCCTGTTCGCTCGTCCGGACATTTGGATAGGACAGGCCCGGCGATGGTTGGAAATGTAAGCGTCCGGGGTGCCGGCGTTGTGCTCGACGACTGGAGCGCCGGTAGCGCGGCCCGCCGACGGCCCGGCGCGGTTCCGCCGCCAACCCGCCTCGGTGCGACCGACATGGTCGCGGCGGTGGCGGCCACGGTGGCGATGGCGCCCACGGTGGTCGCGGCGATGGCGGCCCCGAGGTCGCAGCGGTGGCGGCCCCAGCGGTCGCGGCGGGGCGGTCGCCGTGGTCGCGCGGTGGTCGGCCACGGTGGTCGCGGCGGGACGGTGAACCGGGTCGGGCGGAGCCGCCCGGCTGCGCACCGCGGCCTGGCGCGGGGGTGGCAGCCGCCCCGGTCGCCGGTGACGGTCGCCATGGTCACGGCTATCTTGCGGGGCCGGGGCAGGGTGTGCCCGGCGGCAGCGGGTCGGATGAGGATCGAGGCATGGCTCAGCGGATCATCCAGGTCGATGCGTTCTCGGACCAGCCGTTCCGGGGCAATCCGGCAGCGGTGTGCGTGCTCGAGCGGGAGCGCGACGAGCCGTGGATGCGCGACGTCGCCC
>DATHVV010000140.1:0-15909 GCA_035461105.1 Longimicrobiales bacterium
ACGCCACCTTCATCCGCACGCCGCCCGAGCTCACCATTGCGTGGCAGGACAACCCCACCGGTGCGCGCGCCTGGCTGGTGATCAACTCGCTGCGCGGCGGCGCCGCCGGCGGCGGCACGCGCATGCGCCTCGGCCTGGACCCGCGCGAGGTGATCTATCTGGCCAAGGCGATGGAGCTGAAGTTCTCGATCTGCGGTCCGCCCATCGGCGGCGCCAAGAACGGGATCGACTTCAATCCACGCGATCCGCGCAAGCGCGAAGTGCTGGAACGCTGGTACCACGCGCTCCGCCCCATGCTGCGCGATCGGTACGGCACGGGCGGCGACCTGAACGTGGATGAGCTGCTCGACGTGATCCCGGCGTTCGAGCGGCTCGGCCTCGCGCACCCGCAGCAGGGCGTCATTCAGGGGCACCTTCAGCCGGATGCCGCACAGTTCGAGGCCGTGCTCGCGCACATGGACGCCGGCGTCAGGGCGCCGCTCAAGCCGCCGCTCGACGTGGCGGGCGTGGCGCGGACGGTTGCCGACATGGTCACCGGCTACGGCGTCGCGGTGTCGGTGCAGCGCTGGTACCAGCGCACCGGGCGCGAGCTGCGCGGCGCGCGCGTGCTGCTCGAGGGCTTCGGCAACGTGGGCGCGGCCGCCGGGCTGTACTTGGCGCGTTTCGGCGCGCGCATCGCCGCGATCGCGGATGCGGAGCGCTGCCTGGTCGCGCCGCAGGGGCTCGGGGAGCAGGAGATGGAGGCGCTGGTGCGACGTCCCCAGCAGAAGCTGCTGCCGGCCGATGACGCACGCGTGCATCCGGGACACCGCGCGTTCTGGGAGGTGCCCGCCGACGTGTTCGTCGCCGCCGCGATCTCCGAATCGGTGCTGCCGGAGACGCTGGACCGGCTCGGCGCCGCGGGTGTGCAGGTGATCGCGGCCGGCTCCAACCAGCCGTTCCGCGAGCTGAAGATCGGCTCGACGCGCGTCGCGCAGAACGCCGACGGGCGCTTCACGGTGCTGCCCGACATCCTCGCGAACTGCGGGATGGCCCGCACCTTCAGCTACCTGATGGAGCCGGCTGCGGAAGCGACGGCCGCCGCGATCTACGGCGCCGTGGACCGCACCATCGAGGCGACGCTGGACGAGACCCTCACCCGCACGCGCGGCGCCCGCACCGGCCTGCTCGCCGCCACGCTCGGGCTCGCGCTCGACCGCATCGGCGCGGGCGAGTGAGCGAGGAGCGGATCCCGCTGCTGCTCAACACGGGCGGCGGCTCGGCCCCGGCCGATGCCGCCGCTTTTGCCGCGGAGCTGGACGATCGGCTGGAAGCGGAAGCGCTCGCGGGCGGCGCCCTCGCGGACGCGATCGCGCGTGAGTTGGCGGGCGGCGCCCGCACGATCGCGGTCGCGGGCGGGGACGGCACCATGCGCACCGCCGCGGAGGCGATGCTCGACAGCGGCGCCACGCTCGCGGTCGCGCCGGGCGGCACGCTCAACCACTTCGCGCGCCGCATCGGGATCGAGAACCTCGAGCAGGCGCGCGCGGCGCTGCAGGGCGGCGCGGCCGAGCTCGTCCCAGCCGGCACGTTCGACAATCACATCTTCCTGAACACGCTCACGTTCGGCGAGTACGCGCGCGTGCTGCGCGTGCGCACGCGCTACCGCCGCTTCCTGGGCAAGTGGCCGGCGGCCGGGCTCGGCTTTGCGAGCGTGCTGCTGCGCCAGCGCTGGATCGACGTGACGCTGGAGCTGGAGGACCGCATCGTGACGCGGCGCACGCCGCTGGTGTGGGTGGGCATGGGTTGGGGCAGTTTCCCGCTCGTCCACGAGGCCGCGGAGCGGCGCGCGCAGCCGGACCTGGAGGTCGCGGTGCTGCGCGCCCACGGGCTGGCCGGCGCCGCGTTCGGCTTGCGCCTCTCGGCCCGGCTGGTGCGCCGCGAGCTGCCGGTGCGCGACCCGGCGCTCGAGATCTTTCACGCCCGGCGCATCACGCTGCACGCGCGCCGCCGGCTGGACGCCACCGCGGACGGCGAGATCTTCCGCCTCGCGCCGCCCGTCGAGATCGCGATCCGTGACCGCGCGGTGCGCGTGCTGGTACCGCCGGCCCGACCGGAGGCACAGGAGGACCAGGACGGCTGTTCAGGCCGGCCGGAGGAGGACAGCCGATGAGTCCGGAGGCGGGGGTACGTGGTCAGCCGAAATCGTAATCCATGACGTCGCACACGGGCGCGTAGCCGATCTTCCGATAGATCGAGTTGGAGACCGGGTTGCCGAGGTCGGTGTAGAGGAAGCAGCAGCGGCGCCCGCCGTCGAGCACGAGCTGGCTGAGCGCCGCGGTGCACGCCGACGCGTAGCCGCGCGTCCGCTTCGCGGGCGGCGTGTAGACCAGCCCGATACGCTCGCCGTGCGGCGTCGCGCCCGCCCGCGCCGCCATGCAGACCGGCTCGCCATCCTCCCAGAGGTACACCTCGCCCTGCGCGATGCGCGCGCGGGCCGTCGCGCGCGGATCGGGCGGCGGGTGGTCCGCCTCGATGCCGAATGCCTCGATCCACCCGGCTACCAGGCCGGCGTCGACGTCCCCGGCGCGGCGCAGCGCGCCGGGCACGCCGGCGGGCGGAGTCACGTGGCTGAGCTGGTAGATGCGCTGCTGGCGCCCGGGCCGGCCCGGGATGCCGGTCAGCTCCGTCCAGGCCGCGGCGAACGCCGCGGCCTGCTCGCGCCGAGCGAGCACGGTCGGCAGCGTGGCGAAGCGCTCGTGCACGTCGCGCGCGACCGACGGCACCGCCTCGACCGGCATGCGCGTGAGCCCGAGCTTGTAGGGCGGGGTGCGGAAGGTGCAGCCGACCACGGCAGCCGCGCGCTCCACGGTGGCGAGGTAGGGTGGTTCCGTGAATGCGCCGTGGCCTTGCAGCAGCGCCTCGATCAGTCCGATCACCAGGTTGTTCTCCGCCTCGGCCAGGAGCAGGAACTCCGAGGCGCGGTCCCGGAAACCGGCGGGTTCGTGCCGCCGGACGACGAATTCGCCGTCGCTCATGGCTGACCCGACTCCTGCAGCCAGTGACCCGCGATGAGTGCGGCGTTCGCGACGCTCATGGGCGCGTGTCCCGCATTCGAGAGCATGGCGACGACCACGTCGTGCTCCGGATAGAGCAGCAGCACGGCGCGGCCGCCGACCGAGCCGCCCGTGTGCGCGACCCTGCGCCGCCCCGCCGAGTCGGCGCCGACGCTCCAGCCGATGCCGTACCCGGTCTCGCTCCCGTCGCGCAGCCGCTGCGAGGTGAACAGCATGTCGATGGTGCGCTGCTCGAGCAGCCCCGGTTTCATGATCCCGAATCCGAAACGGACCAGGTCTTCGCTCGTGCCCAGGAAGCCGCCGCCGGCCCACTTGTAGCTGTTGTCCACGTACGGCGCGTTGCGCAGCGCGCCATCGGCCGCGCGCTCGTAGAAGCGGGCACGGAACGGGATGATGCTGTCGGTGTGCTCGGCCACGATGTCGCGGATCCCGAGCGGCTCGAATACGGCGCGTCGCATGTAGCCGAGGAAGCTCTCCTGCGCGGCACCCTCGGCCACGGCGCTCAGCAGGTTCCAGCCGTAGCTCGAGTACTCGTATCGCGTGCCCGGCTCGAACAGCAGCGAGTCGGCACTGAAGATCTCGAGCGCGGTGCGTACATCCGGCCAGCGGCGCGCGAGCAGGTTCTCCATGCCGCGGTAATGCCGGATGCCGGCGATGTGGCCGGCGACCTGGCGCGCGCTGATCGGCCAGCGCTTCTCCGGGAACGCGGGCACGTAGCGCTGCACCGGCGCGTCCAGGTCGAGGCGGCCCTGCTCCGCGAGCAGGCCGAGTGCCGCCGAGGTCACGGATTTGGAGACGCTGCCAATGCGGAAGCGGGTGAGCGGCGTGGCCGGCACGCGCTGCTCCAGGTCCGCGAAGCCGAGACCCTCCGAGTGCACGATCCGGCCGCCCACGCCGACCGCGATGGACAGCGCGGGCAGCCCCTCCCGTTCCATCAGCTCGACCGCGAACGCGTGCGTCGCGGCCGCCGCCTCCCGGTGCGTGCTGGTGGAGCCGGTGAGTGCCGCCACCGGGGGACGCTGTGCGGCGAGCGGGTCCGGCCGCGCGGGCAGCAGCCCGAGGGCACCCGCCAGCAGCAGGGCGGGCGGCACCCTGCCGATCGACGGAAGCCGCAGCGCCGGCACCGGTACGCGGATACCAGGAATCAGCAGCGGCACGCGTGAGCGCGCGCTTGCGGCAGGACGCGGGGCGACGCACAGTTTCCGGCCGCGATCATGAATCCGCATCGAAACGCCTCCATCGGGTGGATCGGTCAGGGTACCACGCATGCCGTCGCGCGCGCCAGAGCGGCCGCCGCGGCGCCGCAGGAGGCTCGGTGAGCGACGTCACTCTCTTCATCGGCACGAAGCGCGGCCTGTTCATCGCGCGCTCCGTGGACCGGCGCGCGTGGCGCCTGTCGGAGCCGCTGCTGGTCGGCCGGGAGGTGTACCACGCCTGGCTCGACCCGCGCGATGGGCGCACCGCCTGGGCGGCCTCGGACCACGCGGTCTGGGGACCGCACGTGCACCGCAGCGAGGATGGCGGCGCGACCTGGGAGGTGCTGGAGAGCGCGCCGCACCACGACGATGAGCGGGGCCTGAAAGCGGTCTGGCACCTGGCGCCCGGACCCGCGGCCGAGCCCGCCACGCTCTACGCCGGCATCGAGCCCGCGGGCCTGTTCGTTTCGCGCGATCGCGGCGCGAGCTGGGACGGGGTGCGCGCGCTGAACCACCACGACACGCGCGGCACGTGGCAGCCCGCCGGGGGCGCGCTCGCGCTCGGCTCGATCCAGCTCGACCCGCGCGACCCGCGTCGCAGCTACTGCGCGCTGTCGGCCGGCGGCGTCTACCGCAGCGATGACGGCGGGCTCAGCTGGGCACCGAAGAACGCCGGCGTCCGTGCCGACTTCCTGCCCGACGCGCAGCCGCGCACCGGACAGTGCGTGCACCGGCTGCTACTCCACCCCGCGCAGCCGGACCGGCTCTACCAGCAGAACCACTGCGGCGTCTATCGCAGCGACGACCGTGGCGAGAGCTGGGTGGACATCACGGACGGCCTGCCCAGCGGCTTCGGGTATGCCCTCGCCGTCGACCCGGCCGACGCGGACGTCGCCTTCGTGGTACCCGAGGAGTCGAGTCACATGCGCACCACGATTGGCGGACGGCTGCGCGTGTACCGCACGCGCGATGCAGGCGGATCCTGGGAGGCGCTCGAGCGCGGGCTGCCACAACAGCACGCCTACGTCTCGATCCTGCGCGAGGGAATGGCGCATGACACGCGCACTCCGGTCGGCCTCTACCTCGGGACGTCGAGCGGCCACCTGTTCGCGAGCAGCGATGCCGGCGAGAGCTGGAGCGTGGTGGCGGGGTACCTGCCGCGCATCCTCTCCGTGACTGCCGCCAGGGCCCGAAGCGGCGAGGACTGACTACTCCTGCGGCGCCGGTGTGTCCCCCGCATCGGCCAAGACGGGTGAACTCGAGAGTGTACGCGCCGCTCGTGTCCGAGGTGTGCAGAGGTCGCCTCCAGCACGGAGCAGCCCGGTGTCAACGTGGCGCATATTCGCGCATCCGGCCGTTCGGCGCGGCCGCGAGCGCACTTGCGTTCCTCTCCCCAGGATCGTTACCGGATCGAGATGAGCCGACCCCAAGGCGAGCCACGGCCGGCGGTGGGTTGGCCCTCGGCTCCAGCGAGTCATCGCCGCAGCGGTCGCGATCAAGTTGAAATCGGTAGGGTGCCGTTTTCCGGGGACTGGCGTCGCGGTCCGAGCTGTTTCCTGCGGCTCCCCGGTGCAACCACGATGCCGCCGGGCGTCACGGCCCATTCGGACGGCACGCTCCGCACACGGGTGCTCGAGGTCTTCGAGCTGAGGAACGGCACCTGGGCGCTGGTGATCGTGTCACGACACCGCCGTCCTGGGGGCGAGCGCGCCGCGGTAGTCCCTCGCGCCCCCGTCAGCGCCCGCGCTCGGAGGCGATGTAGAGTCTCGAGCATAGCGACCCCTTCTCGGCGGCCGGGATGAGATCCTCGCTGCGGCCCCAGCGCCACGCGGTGTACTGCGTGACGTCGGCGTGCGGCTGGGGCACATGCGGCTCGCCGGTGATGGTACCGGCGACGAGGCGCATCTCGAGCAGGTGATCCTCGCGCTCGATCATGCCATGGTTCAGCTCGCCGGTCAGCTGCAGCTCGGCACCGAGCTTGTCGCGCACCGCCCGGGCCGCCGCTGCCGCCCAGTCCTCCCCGGGCCGGAGGCTCGCGGCCGGCAGCCCCCAGGTGTCCGGCAGGTCGTCATCATCCGGCGGGCGGCGTACGATCAGCACCGCGCCGGGCTGCTCGGCCGCGTGCAGTGCGACCGAGACGGACTGCCGTACCGGCTTGGCGAATCCCTCCGGCGTGACGTCGTGCACTTCATGCTTCATCCTGGTCCTCCGGCTGCCAGCCGTACCTGCGCCAGTCGATGCGGCCGGCGCTGTCGAAGCGGACCCGCTCGCGCTCCAGCAGCCGCCGCTGCCGGGTCGCACCGTGCAGCACGCCGCGGATCGAGATCTCGCCGTTGCGGTTGACGACGCGCCACCAGGGCACGTCGGTGTCATCCGGGAGCGCGTTCAGGGCACGTCCCACGCCGCGCGCCGCGCGCGGGTGGCCGAGCAGCGCGGCGATGCCGCCGTAGCTCACCACGCGTCCCCGCGGCACGCGTCGCACCATGGCGTAGACGCGCTCGGAGAACGCGGCATCCGCCCCGGCGCCTTCCGCCGCTGCAGCCGCGGTCACCGCCCGGGAATGCGCGGCCCGGTCGCCGTCGCGCGCGGCGCCGGCACCGGCTCCAGATTCGCCTGCCGGCCGGCGCATCAGGCAGGCACGTTCTGCGCCGTGGCCGCCTGGGGTGAGAGCCCGGATGGCGCGCGGTGGCGGTCGAACCAGTGCGCCCAGAACGGCAGGATCCAGAGCGTCAGGGCACTGTATGCGATGGTGCGAGTGTCCGGCGGCGGCGGACCCGCGAGCGTCGCGGCGTAGATCGCGACGAGCAGCGCGGCGAAGGACCAGAACGCGATCGAGCCGGTGCGATCGGTGGCACGCGTCGCATGGAGGTAGAGCCCGATGCCGGCGGCGAAGATCGAGCCTTCGAGCGCGATCGTCGCCGGCAGCGAGTTCCAGAGCCCGAGCCCGAGCCGCGGCGAGCTACCCGGCCAGAGAGGCAGGTCGGGGATGTGCGTGAGCAGGTCGAGCACCCAGTGGCTCGCGACGAGCGCCCCCACCACCAGCGCCGCACGGCGCAGGCGACGCAGCGCGAGGTAGAGCGCGCCCGCGAGCAGCGCCCAGCCGAGCACCGCCAGCAGGCTGTGGGTCACGGGATAGTGCGTGAAGCGCAGGGGATTCACGGCGGTGAGCCCGGGCACGATCTCGACGCGCTCGATGCCGAGCAGCAGCAGCAGCGGCCACACCAGGTCGATGAGCATGGCAGCGGCGACGAGCGCGCCCGCGGAAGCTGCGGGCGCGACCCGCTTCGCGGCCAGGGCGACACCTATGTGACCGAGGAACATCGTCCGAGCCCGGGCGTGAGGACTCCGTGCGCTGCCGTGCCGGAGTGGCCGGCCGCCGACGGCCGCCCCAATGTACGTCGAGGCCCGCCGCGACGGCACCACTGGCCCCGCGCCGACCCGCCGCTACCTTGAGAGCATGGCCGATCGCATCCTGGTCCGGCTGGCCGCGGAGCTGACCATCAAGTCGCGGCGCACCCGGAGCGTCTTCCTGCGCCGGCTCGTGCGCAACCTGGGCGACGCGCTGCGCGGCGCCGACGTCGAGCACCGCATCGAGACCGACTGGGGGCGCATCTACGTACACGCCGATGCGCGACGCGCGCTGCCGGTGCTCACGCGCGTCTTCGGCATCAGCTCCGTCTCGACCGTGGAGCGCACGGTCCCGGCCGAGCTGGCGGAGATCGTCGCGGCCGGCGAGGCGCTCTACCGCACCACGGTGGCGGACCGCCGCTTCGCCGTGCGTGCCCGGCGCGTCGGGCAGCACCCGTTCCACTCCAAGGACGTCGAGGTCGAGCTGGGCGCGGCGCTGCTGCCGCACGCCGCCGGCGTCGACCTCTCCGACCCGGACGTCACCATCCACGTCGAAGTCCGCGACCAGAACGCGTTCCTGTTCTCGGAGCGCGTGGCCGGCCCCGGCGGCCTCCCGCTCGGCGTCGAGGGCAACGCCGTCGCGCTGCTCTCCGGCGGCTACGATTCCGCGGTCGCCGCCTGGCTCATGCTGCGCCGTGGCATCGAGCTCGACTACGTGTTCTGCAACCTGGGCGGCGACGCCTACGAGCGCGCCGTCGTGCACGTCGCCAAGCTGCTCGCCGACGAGTGGAGCTTCGGCTCGCGACCGCACCTGCACGCGCTCGATTTCGGCCCGGTCCTCGACGAGCTGCGCGCCAGGGTCCGGCCCGCCTACTGGCAGGTCGTGCTCAAGCGCCTGATGTACCGCGCCGCGCTGCAGGTCGCCGCACAACGCGGCGCCGAGGCCATCATCACCGGGGAGGCGGTCGGGCAGGTATCGTCGCAGACGCTCACCAACCTGCGTGCCATCGACCGGATCGCCGAGCTGCCGGTGTTCCGGCCGCTGCTCGGCTTCGAGAAGGGCGAGATCATCGAGCGCGCCCGCGACATCGGCACCGCGGCGCTCTCCGAGCAGGTGCGGGAGTACTGCGCGATCGCGCCCGGCCGGCCCGTCACCGCCGCGAGCGTCGCCGCCGTGGACGAGCAGGAGGCCCGGCTCGACCTCGGCGTGATCGACGTCGCCGTCGCGCAACGCAAGGTGATCGACCTGCGCGCACTGCAGCCCACCGACCTGGTCGCGCCCTACCTCTTCGCCGAGGCCATCCCTCACGGCGCCGTCGTGATCGACTGCCGGCCGCGCACCCAGTACCGCTCCTGGCACCTGAAGGGCGCCGAGCACCGCGAGGAGTGGGAGATCCTCAAGGAGTTCCGCCGCCTCGACCGCGACCGCGTCTACATCCTCTACTGCGCCCACGGCATCCAGACCGCCTACATCGCCGAGCGCATGCAGCGCGCCGGCTTCGAGGCCTACTCCTTCCGCGGCGGCCTGCGCGGCATCATGAAGTATGCGCAGGAGCAGGGGTTGAATGTGCAGCTGCTGAAGTGAGGATAGGGATAGGGATAGGGGTAGGAGGTTGGCGGGTTCTGCTATTTGGCGGTGTCAGGGTATGCGCGAAGCTTGGTCAATGAGCCTGCGATTTCCGCAATCGTGACTGCTGGTGTATCGGCGGGCCCGGCAGTTCTATCGCGAGTTGCGTCCTCGCGCCGACGCGATCGCGTGGGCGGATCGGCCGCTCATGCTGCAGCTGTTACGATCATCGGCCTCGATAGCCCTCAACATTGCAGAGGGGGCAGGCGAATTCAGCCCGGGTGACAAGGCCCGCTTCTATCGCATTGCGGGGAGGTCCGCGTGTGAATCTGAGTGTGCGCTCGAGCTGATCGAAGAAGCACGCGGCTTTCAGCTGGACGAAGTTCAGCGCATGCAGCAGGAACTCGGCGAAATCTCCGCGATACTCACGACCCTTGCCCTCCGATACCGTCGCTGATCCCCCTATCCCTATCCCTATCCCTATCCCTATCCCTATCCCTATACCGCCTTTCGCGCCGCCACATGATAGATCATGGAAAACGCGAGCGCGCCGAGCGCTGCTCCGAGCAGGGAGCCGAAGCGCAGCGGGTTGGGATCGTGGTGGACGTAGGGCGATGTGCCGAGCATGCCACCGATGAACGCGCCGAACAGTGCGAACACGAGGGTCAGCCGGGTCTCGGTGAGCGGGGCGCGGTAGAACGTGCGGATCACGAAGCCGCCAATGAGGCCGAAGGCGATCCAGACGGCGAATCCCGCGATGAACATCATGCCGGCTCTCTTGCAGGGCGTTTTCGAATCAGCGGCGGCACCATAGCGTCCCCTGCAAGTGCCCGCAAGTACGTCTACTTGCCGGGCGCGACGGAAGCGGCAGCGCCGCCCGTCTCCGGTCCCCGGAGCTCGTCGCGGAACGGCGTGCCGGCACCACCGGGGGCGGCGCGGTGCAGGGTCGGGATGCGCAGCGCGAGCAGCAGCGACGTCGCCGCGACGACTGCCGCGACGTGGTAGGGTGTACCGGCGCCGGCGCTCTGGAAGAGCCAGCCGGCCCAGAGCGGCGCGGTCACGCGGCCGAGGCCGCCCACGACCTGGCTGCCGCCCAGCACGGACCCCTGGGAGTCGGAGTCGGTCGCGAAGGAGACGAGCGTCGCCAGGGCGGGAAACAGGGTGCCGGCGCCGAAGGCGTAGACCGGGGTCAGCAGGGCAGCGAGCCAGAAGCTCGGCATGAGCGGGATCAGCGCGGCCGAGAGCAGCAGGCCGAACGCGCCCAGCCGCACCGTCGCGGGCTCGCCGAAATGCCGCACCAGCATGCCGAGCAGCGCGCCCCGGACGATCACCGTGGTGCCGCCCGCCACCGTGAACAGGAACCCCATGTCCTGCGCGCCGATGCCGAAACGCTGCTCGAAGTACAGCGCGAGCAGCGCCGTGATGGCGGTGAAGGAGGAGATGCCCAGGAAGTAGACGCCGAGCAGCAGCGAGAGCGGCTGACGGCCCATGACGCGCACCCAGCCGGCGAGCGTCGCGGTCTCGCCCGTGTGAACCGCCGCAGCGCTACGCGCCGGTCTCGACTCGGGCAGCAGGATCAGCGCGGCGATGGCGTTGACCAGGCAGAGCGCTGCGGCCACGAAGCCGGGGGTGCCCAGGCCGAACTGGCTGAAGAAGCCGCCCACGGCCGGGCCGAGCATGACCCCGAGCCCCGAGGCGGCGCCGATCTGACCCATCCAGTGGGCCCGCTCCTCCTTCGTGGTCGCGTCCGCGACGTAGGCCTGCGCCACCGAAATCGTGCCTCCGGCCGCGCCGGCCGCCATGCGGGACACCAGCAGCAGCCACAGCGAGTTCGCCAGCCCGAAGAGCAGGTACGAGACGGCCGAAGCGAACAGCCCCGCGATGATCAGGGGGCGGCGGCCGCGCCGGTCCGAGAACCGGCCCCAGATCGGTGTCGCCGCCATCTGCATGGCCGAGAACGACGCGATCAGGGCGGTCACTTCCAGCGCCGACGCGCCCAGCTCGAGCGCGTAGAAGGGCAGCACCGGAATGACGATGCCGAAGCCCATCATGTCGATGAGCACCGCCATCAGCAGCACCGCCATGCGCGAACGCTTCATCCGCTCCCGTCCGATTCGTTTATCCGCGGCGCCGTCCCGGCCCCGCGCCCGCAAGTTCACGCGGCCGCCCGTGGTGCGCCAGAGCGCCGTCCGGGCGGCAATGCAGCCGGCGACGGGCGGGCGCCGCTCCGTGGTTACCTCCTCCCGTCGTCGCGATCGGCGCATTCCGCCATGGCCAGCGACCCGCCCGCGCCGCATCGTGGGAATACCCACTGTGGAGGATGCCATGCGTGATGATGGCGTGCTGGCGCGACGTCGCTGGCTGCGGCCGGCGGAATACTGGGAGTGCGAGACGGAGCTGTTCTCCGGTGAGACGGTACTTCACGACTGCGTCGCTCTCGAGGACGGCGACCGCGTGGCCGCACGCCTGATCCTGATCCGGTTCCTGGCCGCGCAGTACCTGGTCAACCTGCTGCGCGGCGACTGGCCGCAGCCCCTGCTGCGCATGGAGCGGAGCGAGACGCTGAACGTGATCGGGACGGGTGCGCTGCTCGATCGCGAGCTGCGCGCCCTGCGCCGTGCGGTGGAGCTGCTGGATGCGCGCCTGCTCGAGCGGGGTGTCGCCCAGCTGATCGCAGCGGCCGAGCTGGCGGCGGAGCGCGGGCATGGCTCGGGCGCGCTGGCGCTCCTGCGGATCGGTTACGAGGCGTCGCTGGCGCGCGGCTGGCATGCTCAGGGCGCGCGGGCCGCGCGGGGCATCGAGCGCCTGGCGCGCGCGGGAGGCGGCGAGCGCAGCCGGAAGCGCTGGACGCGCCGGGCGGCCGTGCTCGAGCGCCGGGCCGCCGCCGCCTGAGAGGGGTACGACAAGCCATGAACGCGTGGGAGCCGGCGCAGCGCCGGGAGCTGCAGCGGGCCGCCGCCGCCGATGCCCCGCTCACCTGTCCAGCCTGCGGCGGAACCGTGAGCCGCAGCCGCGTCGATCCGCCCCCCGGCGTCGCCTACGTGCGGCGGCGCCTGCTGCTCGTGTGCGCGGGCTGCCGTCGCAGCGCCGCGATCGATCTCCCGCCCGGGCGCTGATCGGAGCGGGTCGCGGCCGCGACCCTCATCAGCGCGGGCGCGCCACCATGATGCCGTCCTGTCGCTCGATCCGCTGGATCCGTTCCGCCAGCGGCCGCGCGCTGATCTCGACACTGTCACCGACGAGCGGCGCATGCATGAGGTGCAGGCGCCCGCCCTCGCGCACCGCGATTCCCGTGTGCGCGATGTCCAGGCCGGGCAGCGTGCTGGTGGCGGCGATGATGTCGCCCTCCTCGATGCGCTCGGCCACCGCCGGGATCCGCGACTCCGGCAGGTAGTAACGGGTCCGGAAGGCGAGGCTCTCTTCCATGGCCCGGATCTCGGCCAGCACGGAGTCGTCCGCGAGCTGGCGGTACGCACCGCGGTTCGCGCTCATGAAGCCGATCCGTTCGGGATCGACGATGCCGCCCAGCTCACGCGTGATGTCGCGCAGCAGCCCCTTCTGCTCGTTCGCCGCGATCCACTCGCTGAAATAGTGGAGCCGGCTGGGGTAGCCGGCCACCGCTCCGGTGCGATAGCGGATCCGCTCGAGCTCGCCCAGGAACTCGGGGAATCCGCCGCCGCTCTGCACGGTGCGCGCGAGCGCGAGCACGTTCTCGATGAACGTGACGCAGTCGAACGCCCGCAGGTTGACGATCAGGCGCTCCCGCCCAGGTGGATCGAGCGTCTGCGGCACGTACGGCGTCCCCACGAACGTGCGCCCGAGCACGCCTACCAGCGCCCCGGTGGGCAGCGTGTCGAGCCGCTGCTCCCGTGCCCGGCGCAGCCGCTCCACCACGATCAGGGAGTCGGCGCTCCGATCCGGCCCGACCACTCCGGCCGTGTCCGGCAGCGTCGATTCCGCGCCATTCGCGACCCGGGTCTCCGGCAGGCTCTCGACGCCGCCCCCGCCCTGCTGACCTCCGCAGCCGCTGGCCACCGCGAACAGCGCCACGGCCAGCAGCGTCGAATGCGGCGGCCGCAGCGCCGGCGTCGGCGCGGCCCGCGTGGCCCTTTCCGCACGCGTCGCCTGCGCAGTACGCGTCGCTCGGGAAGCACGCGTCGCCTGCGCAGCGTGCGTCGTCTGCGAAGCGTGCGTCGTCTGGGAAGCACGCGTCGCCTGCGCAGCGTGCGTCGCCTGCGAAGCGTGCGTCGGCCGCGCAGCGTACGTCGGCCGCGAAGCGTGCGTCGGCCGCGAAGCGTGCGTCTGTGAAGTATCGCTCAAGATGTCACCCGGCTGCGGTGAATGGATGTACCGTGGGGCGATGCAAGCCGCACACCGGGGATGCGGGCGAGTCGCGGGAGCGGCCAGGACCCACCATGGGCGGGCATTCTTCCGCCGTATGGCGGCTCAGCCGGCCCCGCTCGAGCCCCGGCGCATGTCCTGCCAGGAGTGATAGGTCGAGATCAGCAGGAACGCGACCGAGGCAGGGATCAGCACGTATCCGAAGATGATGCGGAATGCGGGCAGCGCGTGGTGCTGCTCGGCGGTCATGATCAGGTATGCGTTGTAGACGATGTAATAGGCGAAGAGCAGCGCTCCCTCGAAGCGGCCGATGCGGTAGCCGCCGAAGAAGATGGGCAGGCACATCGCGGACACGGCGAGCATGATCGGGATGTCGAAGCGGATGGCTTCGGCGGCCACGAGCATGCCGCCGGGTGAGAGCAGCGCCGAGAAGCCGAGGACGCAGAGCAGGTTGAACAGGTTGCTGCCGACGACGTTGCCGACCGCGATGTCGCGCTGTCCGCGCAGGGCCGCGACCACCGACGTGACCACTTCCGGCAGCGAGGTGCCGGCGGCCACGATGGTCAGGCCGATGACCAGCTCGCTCACGCCCAGGGCCTGCGCCACGGCGACGGCGCCCTGCACCAGCCAGCGCGAGCCCAGGATGAGCGTGACGATGCCGCCGACGATGAGCGCCAGGTCTAGTGGCACGTTGCGCGGGCCGCGCACTTCCTCGACCTCGACGTTCTCGCCCTTGCGCCGGCTCGCCAGGATCTGGAACACGGTATAGGCGACGATGCCGGTGGCCAGCAGCGCGCCGTCCCCCGGGCCCAGGCGTCCATCGCTCGCGAGCAGGTACATGAAGACGGAGGCCGATACCATGACCGGCACGTCGAGCCGGATCAGCTGGGTGGACACGGTGAGCGGCACGATCAGGGCGGAGAGCCCGAGCACGACCAGCACGTTGAAGATGTTGCTGCCGATGACGTTGCCGATCGCGATCGGCGACTGGCCGGTGAAGATGGCCTGCATCGACACGGCGAGCTCGGGCGCGCTCGTGCCGAACGCGACCACGGTCAGGCCGACGATGAGCGGGGGCACGCCGAGCGACACGGCGAGGCGGCCGGAGCCGCGCACGAGCATCTCGCCACCCGAGACGAGCAGGATCACGCCGGCCGTGAACAGCAGGGCTATGGTCAAAGGAGCCTTGCGGGTAGTGAGGGCCGGGCCTCAGCGGCCCAGCACCTCGGGCCGCAACTGGTGCAGGAGGTAATATGCCACGGCATCGATCTCGCGCGGCGTGATGCCGGCGATGCCCCAGGTCGGCATGCCCCCCGGGTGCCCCGTGAAGATGCGGCGCCGGGCCGCCTCGAGGTCCCCGGCATACGGCCAGTCGGGCGCCACCAGCGAGGGCACCTCGATGGTGCGCTCCGCGGCGTACTCGGTGTCGCCCGCGCCCATCGGGCCATGGCACTTGCGGCACTGCGTCGCGTACACGTTGTTGCCCTCCATCGCGCGCGCGCTGTCGCTCGACCACTGGATGCTGTCGAACAGCGCGATCGAGTACAGCGAGTCGGCCTGCGCCACCTGCGCCTCGCGCGAGGGCGGCTCGAAGTCGTGCTTCTCACAGGCCGCGAGCAGGAGCGCGGTGGCACAGGAGATCGCGAGGGCGGGCGGGCGCATGGTCAGTTGCGGCGCTGGTGGATGCTGTCCTGCGGCGTGCGCGGCGCGGCCTCGCGCAGGCTGTCGTGCGGCATGCCGTGCATCAGGCTCGCCTCGGGCGCGAGCGCCTGCGCCTGGGTCATTGCGGCCGTGGCCGCCACCGAGTCGCCGACCGCGTTCTCGACCATGAACAGCCCGAAATAGGCAGTGACCTTGGGCTCCTTCATGTCGCCCGCCAAGCGCAGCGCCTCCTGGTAGTGGCCGCGCGCGGCGTCGTAGTCGCGCGCCTTGAAGGCGTCGTTGCCGCTGTCCACCTGCGCGCTCACGCCTGCCGGCCAGTCGGCACGCACCGCCCTGACCTCTTCCCCGGTCATGCTTCCGGTCATCTGGTCGTCGGGCCGCTCCCGGCACGCGCTCGCGGCCGCACCGGTCGCCAGTGCGATCGCCAGCACCCGCACCCGCCTGCTCGTCTTCATCACTGGACACTTCCTCTCTGTAATGGATCGCTCAAATGGCACGCGAGGCAGATCAGCGGATTGCGCTTCTGCACGCGCGCGGCGTCGAATTTCGGGCCGTGCGGGTTTACGCCGAACGCGCCCAGCTCGGAATGGCATTGCAGGCAGTCGCGCTGCGTGTGGCAGCTGGTGCAACTCTCCAGGCCCTGGCGCGCGGCCTGGGCGTGGCGCAGCAGCCAGAGCGGTTGCGCGTCGTGGAACCCGGGATCGAGCCGGCCGTCCGCGCCCATTCCCTGCTGGATGTG
>DATHVV010000141.1:0-7392 GCA_035461105.1 Longimicrobiales bacterium
GGTCCTCGATACCGCGTTCTCCGGCTACGGCCGGCCGCGCAATGCCGTGTTCTCGCTGCTCGCGCGTGACTACGAGGGGGTGCTCACCGCGAACGTGCTCGCCCGCTACGAGATCCCGCGCACCATCGTCGTCCGTGACACCGGCTCGGTGCTCGTGGTGGACTCGATGCCGACCCCGGTGGGCGGCCACATCGTGCTGCTGGTCGATACCGTGGGCAGCGATTTCGACGGACCGCTGCAGATCGCGGCGCACGCGCTCGCGGAGCCATGGGACCCGGCGAACGCGACCTGGATCTACCGCGACAGCGCGGCGGCGCTGCTCTGGGCGGTGCCGGGCGGGACGCCCGGCGCGGAGCTCGCAACGTACACGTACACCGCCGGCGACTCCATCCTGCTGAGCCTGGACTCGACGGCGCTGGCCGGGTGGCGGGACACGACCGACGCGACGCGGGGCGTGCTGGTGCGCATGGTGGATGGCACCGGTCGGCTGCGCACGACCGCTCCGGTGCTGCGCGTCCAGCAGCGTTCCTCGCTGCGCGACACGGTCGTCACCAGCTTCGTGTCACCGACCGTGCGTGATTTCATCTACACCCCGATGCTGCCCACCGAGTCGAGCGAGATCCGCTCGGGCGGCCTGCCCGGCTGGCGCACGTTCCTGCACTTCCGCTCCGACCTGCGCGACCTGATCGTCTCCTGCGGGCCCGACTGCACCGGGCCGTTGCACTCGTTCGAGATCACGCGCGCGGAGCTGGTGCTGCAGCCGACCGCGCCGCTTCCGGGATTCCGCCCCGAAGTCGCGATCGCGCCGACCGCCCATCTGGGGCTGGTCTCGCCGGAAGTGCCGCTGCGCCGCTCGCTGCTCGGCAGCGCGATCGGCACCGTCAGCGAGCTGCTCGAGCCGGAGCGTTTCGCGGATGGCGCGGCGCCCGTCTTCATCGGGCTCACGGACTACCTGCGCCTGGTGGTGGCGGACAGCCCCGATGATCCCGACTTCTACCGCCCGGAGTGGCTCGTTCTGACGCCGGGCGCGCAGACCACGTTCGGCTTCGGCACGTTCGCCGCGGGTCCGCGGCTGCGGCTCGTGCTCAGCACCGCGCAGGAGAACCAGCTCCCATGAAGCGCGCCCTGTTCGTCCTGCTCCTCTGCGGCATCGCTCCCGCGGGCACGCACGCCCAGAGCCTGTTCGCCGCCCGCGGCCTGGGCATTCCGGTCGAGCCCATCGATTCACGGGCGCGCCTCCTGGGTGGCGTCGGGGTCGGCCTGCTGGGCGTGAACCCGTCGCTCGTGAACCCGGCCGAGCTCGCCGCGGTGCGCCGCGGTGTGACCGCGGTGCTGCAGCCGGCCTCGCACACGCTCCGCGTCGACGGGGCGGAGGAAGACGTCGGCTCCACCCGCTTCCCGTTGCTCTCGCTGCTCTACCCGATCAGCGAGCGGCTGCTGCTCGGCGTCGGCTACGGCGGCTACCTGGAGCAGAGCTGGGCGGTGCGCACGAGCGGCACCCTGCCGATTGGCGATGGCCTCGACTACGAGGACGTGGTGCGCTCGCGCGGCGGCCTCTCGCAGGTCCGGCTCACCGCCGCCTACTCGATCTCGCCCGGTCTGAGCATCGGCGCCGCGGCCGGGCTGCTTACCGGAAATCTCGACCGCAGCCTGGCGCGCACGTTCGCCGACACCGCTACCACGCTGCCCGCCTTCTCCACTCGCCTGCGCTGGAAGTACAGCGGCGCGCTCGGCGCGTTCGGCGCCCAGTGGCAGCCCATGCCGGCGCTGCGCATCGCCGCCAGCCTGGCGCTCACCACCGATATCGACGCCGACAGCGCCGCGGGTGCGGCTCGCCCGCGCTCCTACGGCTCGGCGATGATCGCCGCCGCGGGCGCGAGCGGCCAGATCACGCCCGACCTGCTGCTCGCGCTCGGCGCCACCCGGCAGCGCTTCCCGGGAATCGACTCCGGCGCCGAGCTCTCGCGCGAAACCTGGGCGTTCGGCGGCGGCCTCGAGTACTCCGGCCTCCGTTCCGGACGACGAAGCTTCCCGCTTCGCGTCGGCGGCCGCGTACAGGAGCTCCCCTATCACGCGGTAGGTGAGACGCCGGCGCGCGAGATCTCGGGCGGGCTCGGCCTGGGCTTCCGCCTGGCCGCCGATGCGAGCGGGCCGCTCGCGGTGCTGGATACCGGACTCGAGCGCGCTCGCAGGACCGGCCTGAGCGGCGAGACCATAGCCGGCGGCATCGAGGAGTCCGTCTGGAGGTGGACCTTCTCGCTCTCGCTCTTCGGTCGCTGAGAGCGCAGCCGCGCCCGATACAGGCCGTCCGGCGCCCGCCCGCGCTCGGGGCGTCCGCCGCCGGGCTGCCCGCGATATCGGGAGCTTCGCCGCGCGCCCCGCGGCGGACCGGTCCGTTCGCGGGCCTCCGGGGTTACCTTTCGTTCGTGCCCGGGTGAACCTCCGACGGTGCCCGACCGGGCGGTCCGGTGCCTCGTTCACCTGATCGTCCCCTTCGCTCATGGAACCGCCCCGCGCAGCGATGCAGACTCCCAGGAAAGCGTACGTCGAGACCTACGGCTGCCAGATGAACGTCAGCGACGGCGAGCTGATGCAGGGCATCCTGGCCGCACAGGGCTTCTCGCTCGCGTCCTCGCCTGAGGAAGCCGACGTCATCCTGGTGAACACGTGTGCGATCCGGGACCATGCCGAGCAGCGCGTGATCGGCAGGGTGGGCGACCTGTATCGCATCAAGCGCGACCGGCCCGGGCTGGTCATCGGGGTGACCGGGTGCATGGCGCAGCGCCTGGGCGAGAAGCTGCTGACGCAGGCCGCGTACGTGGATCTGGTGCTCGGGCCCGATGCGTATCGCCAGCTGCCCGAGGCGATCGCCCGCGTTCGCCCGGAGTGGGGCGTCGGCGCGCGGGAGCGAACCGAGCTGCCGGTGTCCGCGAGCGTTGGCGCGGCGCGGTCGACGAGCGCCGCGGGCGCGCAGTCCACGGGAGAGGCGGTCGTCCGGCGCGCGCTGCCGGTGGTGTCGGTGCCGGCCGCGCCCGGCGGCGAGGAGCGGCTCGCGCTGCTCGAGTTCCAGGGCGACGAGAATTACGAGGGTCTCGAGGTGCGGCGGGCGTCGCGGGTGAGTGCCTGGGTGCCCGTGCAGCGCGGCTGCGACTACCGCTGCACGTACTGCATCGTGCCGTACGTGCGCGGACCCGAGAAGAACCGCGATCCGCGCCAGGTCCTCGCGGAGGTGCGCGACATCGCGGCGCAGGGCATCACCGAGGTCGTGCTGCTCGGACAGACGGTGAACTCCTGGAACCACGGCGAGTGGACCTTTGCACGACTGGTGCGCGCGGTGGCGAACGTGGACGGCATACGCCGCGTGCGCTTCACGTCGCCGCACCCCAACGCCTTCACGCCCGAGCTGGTCGCGGCCATGGCCGAGGAGCCGAACGTCTGCCGCCAGCTGCACCTGCCCGTGCAGTCGGGTCACGACCGCACGCTCAGGCGCATGCTGCGTCGCTATACCGTGGCCGAGTACCTCGACCGGATCGCCCAGGTCCGCGCCGCCGTGCCCGGGATCTCGCTTTCCACCGACATCATCGTCGGCTTTCCCGGCGAGAGCGAGGCCGAGTTCCAGGCCACGCTGGCCCTGCTGCGCGAGGTGCGGTACGACGACGCGTTCCTGTACCGCTACTCGCCGCGCGACGGCACTCCCGCGACGCGGCTGCCCCCGGGGCAGTTCGTGCCGGACGATGTCGCCCAGGCCCGGCTGCTCGAGGTCATCGATCTGCACCGCTCCATCCAGGCCGAGATCAACCGCGCCGCGCTCGGAAGCGTCGAGGAGGTGCTCATCGAGCGCGCGGCCCGCTCTGCCGGCGACCTGCTGGGCCGCACCAGCGGCTCCAAGGTCGTCGCGTTTCCGGGCGATGCGTCCCGCATCGGCCGCTACGCGCACGTGCAGCTCACGGCCACGACCGGCGCCACCTTCCGCGGTGTGGCCGTAGCGGCAGCCGCGCTGGTCTGAGCGGGACGCCGCCAGCTCCCCCGGGCCGGGGCGCGGTGCGCGCCCCGGCCCGGTTTCGTTCCGGCCCATGACCCCGCTGCTGCGCGTTACGCTCGCGTTCCTGGGCGGCCTCGTCCCGGGGCTGCTGGTGGCCGATGCACCCGCCATCGCCGCGCTCTGCGGCGCGCTCGGGGTGGCGGGAGCGATCGCGCTCGCGCACGGGGCCGCGGAGCGCGGCCGCACGCTCACCATCGCGCTGCTGTCGTTCGCGCTGCTCGGGGCCGGGGCCGGCAGCGGTGCGGCGCACGCGGCGCGCACCGACTGTCGTGCGCTCTGGAGGGACGGCGAGCGGCTGCGCCTGCACGCGGTACCCGCGTCGCTGGCGGTCGAGGGGCGGGCGGTACCGTTCCTCCTGCGGGACGCGCACTGCGGCGGCGCGGTGCGGGTGCTGCTGCCCCGCGACGCCTCGGCGCCGCCCGGGGAAGGCGTACTGCTGGTCGGCCGGTGGCGCAGGTTCGACGCGCCCACCCGCTGGCCGGTGGATCCGGCGCGCAGCGGGTCGTTGCGCGCCGACTCCGTGCAGGCGCTGCCGCCGGGGACGGTGCCGCCGCTCTGGAGCGTCGCACTGCGGGCGCGCGCGCAGGGTGTGCTTCGCGCCGTGCTGCCGCAGACCCACGGCGTCGCCGAGGCGCTGCTGCTGGCGCAGCGTGACGCGCTGGACCCGGGGGTGCGCGATGCGTTCGTGGCGGCGGGCCTGGCGCACCTGCTGGCGATCTCGGGCGCGCACGTGGGCATGCTGGCGGCGATGCTCCTGCTCGCTTTCCGCCTGCTGCGCCTGCCGCTGTTGCCTGGCCGCCTGGGCGTGCTGCTCGCGATCGGCGTCTACGTGCTGCTGCTGGGCGCTCCGGCGGCCGCCACGCGCGCCGCGCTCCAGCTGGGGCTGCTGCTCGCCGCGCTCCTGGCGCAGCGGCCCACGGATGGCTGGAATACGGCGGCGGCCGCCGCCCTGCTGCTGCTCGTGCTGAACCCCCTCGCGGCGCTCGACCCGGGGTTCCAGCTGTCTTTCGCGGGCGTGGGCGGGCTGCTCGCCTACCGACGACCCCTCGCCGGCGCGCTGCCCGAGCGCCTTCCGAAGGGCGTGCGGGACGCACTCGCGGCCTCGATCGCCGCCACGCTGGTCACCGCGCCGATCGCGGCCCTGCACTTCGGGCAGATCGCGCCGATCGGCATCCTGGCAGGGCTCGTCGCCACGCCGCTGGTTGCCCTCGCGCTGCCGTCACTCGCCTGCGCGCTCGCGCTCCACCCGCTCGCACCGGCGCTCACCGCCTGGCTGGGGCCAGGCACCGAGCTGCTGCTGCGCGCGCTCGTGGAGGTCGCCCGGATCGCCGCGAGCGTGCCCGCCGGACACGGGCGCGTCCCCGCCAGCACGCTGCTGCTCTGGTTGCTCGCCGCGGCGGCCTTCGTGGTCCTGAACCGGCGGGCGTCGGCCGCCCCGGCGGCGGACGCCGAAACGCCCGCGACCGCGGCGCGCGCCCGCCGGCAGCGCCGGCTCCGCCAGGCCACCATCGCTGGTGTCCTCGCCGCACTGATCGCATGGCTGCCGGCGTTCTCGCCCGCAGGGGCGCTCGAGCTGCACGCGATCGACGTGGGGCAGGGCGACGCGATCGCGATCCGTACTCCGCGGGGCCGCTGGCTGCTGGTCGACGCGGGCATGCGCTCGCAGCGGTGGGATGCAGGGCGGTCGCGGGTCGTGCCCTACCTGCTGCGCGCTGGCGTGCGGCGCATCGACCTGCTGGTGCTGACGCATGCCCATGCCGACCACATCGGCGGCGCGCGCGCGGTGTTCGAGGCGTTCGACGTCGCCACCGTCATCGATCCCGGAGCCCCGGCGCGGTCCGGCCAGTACCTCGAGACCCTCGACGCGGCGCGGGCAGAGCCGGCTCGCTGGGTGTGGCCTCGGCCGGGCAGTGAGCTGGTCCTGGACGGCGTCCGGCTGCGGTTCCTCTACCCGCGCGCCCGCTTGCTTGACGCTCCTGCCGACCCCAACGACTTTAGCGTCGCGTTCCACCTGGGCTTCGGGCGCTTCGGCGCCCTCTTCCTCGGCGATGCCCCCGCCGCGGTCGAAGCGGAGCTCGTGGCTGAGCATGGCCGCGGCCTGGCCGCCCCCGTGCTCAAGGTCGGGCACCACGGCAGTGCCACGTCGACTTCCGAGACGTTGCTCGCGATGGTCGAGCCCGACGTCGCCGTGCTCTCGCTCGGGCGCGACAACCGCTACGGTCACCCCGCGCCCGCCGTGGTGGCCCGGCTCCTGCGCCACGGCGCACGCGTGGTCCGCACCGATGAACGAGGCTCGATCGTGATCCGCGGCTGGCGCTCGGGCGAGCTCGAGCTGGCGACGCAGCGATGATCCGTTACCTGTTGCGGCCGATCGCCGGCGCGCGGGTCGCGCCGCTGCTACCAATGCCCGAGGGCGTGGAGATCCGGCGCGGACGCTGGATCGCGCGCCTGGGCGGCTGGCTCACGGGTGCGGGCCGGGCCGCGGCCGCGGTCACGCTCGGCGATACCATCGTGGTGCACCCGGAGGCTCCGCTCACCGAGCGCCTGCTCCGGCACGAGCTCGAGCACGTGCGCCAGTGGCGCGCCGCGCCGCTCACCTTCCCGGCGCGCTACGCCTGGCAGCATCTGCGGCGCGGGTACCGCGACAACCCGTTCGAAGTCGCCGCGCGCGCGGCGGAGACCGCGTCGCCGCCGCATCAGGCCTGAACCGCGCGCCGAACGGCGCGCCCGGACACCACTGCTGGAGGCCGCATGGGTCAGCCGATCGTCACGATCGAACGCCACATCATCGACCAGGAGCGCCGCTTCGAGGGCGCGACCGGTGCGTTCAGCAACATCCTCTATGACCTGGCCTTCGCCGCCAAGATGATCGCCCGTGAGGTAAACATGGCGGGACTCGTCGACATCCTCGGCGGCACCGACGAGCGCAACGTGCACGGTGAGGACGTGCAGAAACTGGACGCCTGGGCCCACGACGTCATCTTCAAGGCCCTCGACCACTGCGGACACCTGGCGTGCATGGCGTCGGAGGAGGCCGAGGACTTCCTGCCGATCCCGGAGCACTTCAAGACCGGCAAGTACGTGCTGCTCTTCGATCCACTCGACGGCTCCTCGAACATCGACGCGAACGTCTCCATCGGCACCATCTTCTCGATCCACAAGAAGATCACGCCCGGCGAGCGCGGGCAGAGGGAGGATTGCCTGCAACGCGGACGGGATCAGGTCGCCGCCGGATACGTCGTCTACGGCTCTTCCACCATGCTCGTCTATACCACGGGTCACGGCGTGCACGGCTTCACCCTCGACCCCTCGATCGGCGAGTTCCTGCTCAGCCACGAGAACATCCGCAT
>DATHVV010000142.1:0-15595 GCA_035461105.1 Longimicrobiales bacterium
ATCGGGCCCGACGGCTCGGTGGCGGAAGCCCTGCACAACGCGTGGATCATTCTCGACAATCCGCGCCAGCTGAACAGCTACACGACGGAGGCCGTCAAGGAAGTGATCCTGGCGTTCCGCGAAGCGAGCATGGACCGCAGCGTCGTGGCGGTGGTGTTCACCGCCGTCGGCGACCGCGCGTTCTGCACCGGCGGCAATACGAAGGAGTACGCCGAGTACTACGCGGGGAATCCGCAGGAATACAAACAGTACATGCGGCTCTTCAACGACATGATCGACGCGATCCTGCGCTGCGACAAGCCGGTGGTCAACCGGGTGAACGGCATGCGTATCGCCGGCGGCCAGGAGATCGGGATGGCCTGCGACTTCAGCATAGCCGCGGACACGGCGGTGTTCGGGCAGGCCGGTCCGCGACACGGCTCTGCGCCGGACGGCGGCGCTACTGACTTCCTGCCGCTCTACGTGGGGTTTGCGCGCGCCATGGAGAGCTCGGTGCTGTGCGAGACGTGGAGCGCGCACCGGGCGCTGCAGCTCGGTCTGCTGAACGAAGTGGTGCCGGTGCTCAGGCTCGACGAGCGTTTCATCGCGAATCCCCTGGTGGTGACAGACCGCTGGCTGGACGAGCTCGGCCGGATCGTGTACGGCGATTTCCGGGAGGGCGCGGAACGGGAGGCGGCGAAGCAGACCCTGGCGCGCGCCGAATACGACTTCACGCATCTGGACGCAGCGGTCGAAGCGCTCTGCACCCGGCTGCTGATGCTCATGCCCGACTGCACGTCGAAGACGGTGAACAGTCTGCGCAAACACAAGCTGCGGCACTGGGACGCGAACAGCGTCACGAACCGCGAGTGGCTGGCGCTCAACATGATGACGGAGGGGAAAGCCGGCTTCCGGGCCTTCAACGAGGGTCCCCCGGGACAGCGGGAAGTGGACTTCATCCGGCTGCGCCAGCTGCTCGCCGAAGGGCATCCGTGGGACGACGAGCTGATCCGTGCGATTTCGCCGCAGTATCGCGACGAGCTCGTGAGCCCGGGCGACTGAGCTCGACAATGGACCTGCAACTCGAACGGAGCGTGGCGCTGGTCACGGGCGCCGGCGGCGGCATCGGGGGGGCCATCGCGGTCGCGCTCGCGCGCGAGGGGTGCGACGTCGCATTGCTGGACGCCGTGCACGACGTGGCGCTCGATGCGGTCGCAGCGGCCGTGGCCGGGTGCGGGGTGCACGCGCTCGCGCTGCAGGCGGACGTGCGCGACTTCACGGCAGCGGCGGAAGCCGTGGCGCGCGTGGTGGACCAGCTGGGAGGCCTCGACATCCTGGTCTGCAGTGCCGGGATCACGCGCGACGCCGTATCGTGGCGGTTGTCGGAGTCCGACTGGGACGACGTGCTCGACGTCAACCTGAAAGGCTGCTTCAGCTACGCGCGGGCGGTCGCCCCGGTGCTGCGCGCTCGCGGCGGCGGCCGCGTCGTGCTGATCGGCTCGATCAATGGACTGCGCGGCAAGTTCGGGCAGGCCGGTTATGCGGCGGCGAAGGCAGGGCTCGTCGGTCTGGGCAAGACGCTGGCGCGCGAGCTCGGCCGCTACGGTGTGACCGTGAACATCGTCGCTCCCGGGCTGGTGCGCACCGCCATGACGCGCGCGCTGCCGCCGGAAGCGCTCGCGGCCGCCCAGGAAGAAGCGGTGCTCGGCGGCTTGACGGAGCCGGAAGCCGTGGCGGACACGGTTGCGTTCCTGTGCTCCGCACGTGCCGGTCGCATTACGGGGGAAGTCATCAGGGTGGACGCGGGCCAGTACATCTGAAGCGGACCGCAAACCCCGGGAGGCAGACATGTCGGTGGCCGTGCTTCAGGAAGAGGGGATCGCACGGGTCGTGTTGCGCGACCCGCCGCTGAACATCCTGACGCGCGCCGTGCTCGCATCGTTGCGCGCCGAGCTCGCCGCCCTGTCCGGGGAGGGCTCGCTGCGCGTCCTGCTGCTGGAGGCGGAAGGCCGCCATTTCTCGGCCGGTGCATCGGTAACCGAGCACCTGGCGCCCGAGGTCGAGGCGATGCTTCCCGAGTTCTGCGATACCGTGCGGATGTTGCATGGCTTTCCGCTGCCGGTGATCGCGGCGGTACGGGGCCGCTGCCTGGGCGGCGCCTTCGAGCTGGTCCAGGCCGCCGACATCGTGATCGCCGGCGAAAGTGCCCTGTTCGCACAACCCGAGATCCAGCTCGGCGTCATGCCGCCCGCGGCCTGCGTGCTGCTGCCGGAGCTGACCGGCGCCCAGCTCGCGGCCGAGCTGATCTACTCCGGCGAGCCGATCACGGCGCTGGAAGCCGCCGCGTTCGGGCTGGTGCGCCGGATCGTTCCGGATGAGGCCGTTGGCGACGAGGCCTTCGCGCTCGCGCTGCGCATCCGGCGGCACAGTGCCGTCGCGCTGCGCGCGTCCAAGCGTGCGCTGCGCGGCGCGACCGCTGCGCGAGTCGCGGCCGGGCTCAGCCGCACGTCCGAGATCTACCTGCACGAGCTGATGCGGAGCCGTGACGCCACCGAGGGACTGCAGGCCTTCCTGGAGAAACGTCGACCGGAATGGAGCCATTCATGACCCAGGATCCGTCCGCACCGGGGCCGCGACGGAGAGTCGCGACCGGCGAGCCCGCTCGGCTCGAGGTGTTCCCCGAGTGGCGGGACCGTCCGCTGGAGGGCCTGCTCGGTGCCGCGCGCGAGCTGCTCGAGGACACGACCTTCCCGACAGTGCGGCGCTGGCGGGATGCGGGCGGTCGGGTGGTCGGACACTTCCAGGTCTACTTCCCCGAGGAGCTCGTGCACGCCGCGGGCGCGCTGCCCTTCCGGGTGCGTGGTGCTCCGATCGAGCCGCTGCACTCCGATTCGCGGTTCGGCTCCTATCTCTGCTCGATCCTGAAGACTTCGCTGGAGCTGGTGCTGAGTGACCGGGTCGTGCTGGACATGTTCGTCACGCACCCCATCTGCGACGCGGCCCGCAACCTGGCGGGCGTCTGGGGACGCAACTTCCCCTATCAGTGCCAGATCCTGTATCTGCCGCAGAACGCGAACTCGGCGCACGCGCCGGAGTACCTGCGCGGCGAGTACGACCGGCTCCGGCGCGATATCGAGGCGCTCGTCGGACGCGAGATCACCGGGGACGACCTGCGCGCCGCCGTGGCGGTATTCAACGAGAACCGGGCATTGCTGCGCGAGCTGTACCGGATCAAGCGGGAAACGCCCTGGCTGGTTTCCGCGGATGAGGCGTACACGCTGGTCGCGATTGGCGGGCTGCTGCCGCGCGAAGAGCACAACGCGCTGTTGCGCACCGCCCTGCCGATGCTCGAGGTCCGCAATACGCGCAAGCTCGACCGGGTACGCGTCGTCTTCGAAGGCGGCTTCTGCGAGCAACCTCCGCTCGACCTGATCCGCGCCATCGGCCGCTCCTGCTACGTGGTGGACGACGACCTGCTGATCGGGATGCGCTGGCTGCTCGAGGATGTGGCCAGCGGCGGCGATCCCCTGCAGCAGCTCGCGAATGCCTACCTGCACGCCTCCTCGTACAGCCCGGTGCAGCACGACCTGCGCAAACCCAAGGAGCGGATGCTGCTGCAGCGGATCCGCGCGGCGAATGCGCAGGCGGCGATCGTCACCGCCGCGAAGATGTGCGAGCCGGGCCTCGAGGAGCAGGTCTGCTACACCCGCAGCCTGGACGACGCCGGCATTCCCTATTTCGTGAGCGAGTTCGAGGAGAACATGACCAGCTTCGATCATCTCGAGATCCAGCTCGAGACGTTCGTCGAGAACCTGATGTTCGACTAGGAGCGGCGCGTGAACCAGATCAGGAGCCACGGATGACCCCGAGCACGACCTCCGAGAGCCTCGTCGGGCGCGGGAACCGCGATGGCGCGCAACTGTTCCGCACGTGGTTCGACGGGCTTACGCGCGCCGCGGCCGAGGGCCGCCCGGGCGCGTACGTCTTCGTCATGGGCAGCCTGGCGGAGCTGCTGCACTGCTTCGACTTCCCGATCGTCTTCCCCGAGATCAACTCGTTGCAGACCGCGGTCCGCCATGCCGCGCACGATTTCCTGAACCAGGCCGAGGACTACGGTTACTCGCCCGACATCTGCGGCTATGTCAAGGCAGACGTGGCCACGCAGCTGCGCGGCGGCGCGCTGCCCATGGGCCGCATCCCGCCGCCGGCCGTCGCGGTCTACACCAACGCCTGCAACACCTACATCAAGTGGGCGGAGATCTGGGAGCGCATGCACGGCACCCCGATCTTCACGATCGACGTGCCGGGTAGCCGCGCGGCCGGGCGCCGGCCGGGGCCGGGTCACCCGGACTTCGAGCACGACCGCCGCTACGTGCTCGGGCAGCTGCGCGAGCTGATCCCGCTGCTCGAGCGCGTGAGCGGCCGCCGCTTCGACATCGACCGCCTCCGCGAAAACATGGCGCATGCCAACACGATGAGCCGCGCCTGGCAGCGGGTGCTGGAGCTGAACCGGTCCACGCCGGCGCTTTTCAACGCACTTACGGACGGCACCATCTACCTGGGTGTCTCCAACAGCCTGCGCGGCACGCCGGAGGGCGCCCGCTACTTCACCGACCTGGTGGAGGAGATGGAATACAAGCGCGCCTGCGGCATCGGCACGCTGACGGAGGAGAAATACCGGCTGCTCTTCGTCGGTGTCCCCTGCTACCCGATCTTCCGCCGGTTCAGCGAGCTGTTCACGGAGTGGGGCGGGACATTCGTGCATTCCACCTACCTCTGGTTCGCGTCGGGCGGCGCGAACACCGGCTACCAGTACGACCTGGATCATCCGCTCGAGAGTCTCGCGGAGGGGCTGCTGCTGAGCGTGCGTGATGCCGGCGACAGCATGCTGTTCCAGACCGACGCGCTGCTCGGCATGTTCCGCGAATTCAGTGCGGACGGGGTCGTCTACCATCCGATCAAGAGCTGCCGCACCGTCTCCACCGGGCTCGCCGACAACCGGCGCGCGCTCATGGAAAGGGCGGATGTGCCCAGCCTTTTCATCGAGTCCGACATGATGGACCGACGAGTCGTCTCCGAGGCGCAGCTCAAGAACCGGATCGACGCGTTCTTCGAGGGACTCGCGTCCCGCCGGCAGCAGGCCGCGGTCAGCGCACTGGCATAGGGAGGGCGAAAACATGGCGTACGCAGCGGGCGTGGACGTCGGCTCCACGCAGACCAAGGCGGTGATCATCGGCGAGGACCGGCGCATCGCCGCGCGGGCGCTCGTCGAAACCGGGGCGAACGTGATTCGCGCCGCCGAGCACGCGTTCGCGGAGGCGCTGCGCGACGGCGGCCTGCGCGAGGAGGAGGTCGAGTACGTCGTCGGGACCGGCTACGGCCGTTACAAGGTGACGTTCGGCAATACCCAGGTGACCGAGATCAGCTGTCACGGTCGGGGCGCCGTGCACATGTTCCCGCAGACCCGGACCGTCGTCGACATGGGGGGCCAGGATACCAAGGCGATCAGCGTCGCCGCGAGCGGCGAGATCGTCGATTTCTGCATGAACGACAAGTGTGCCGCGGGCACGGGCCGGTTCCTCGGGGCGGCCGCGCGCGCGCTCGACATTCCACTCGACCAGCTCGGCCGGGCCGCGCTGCGCGGCGAGCGTCCCGTCAAGATCACCACGACCTGCACGGTGTTCGCGGAGTCCGAGGTGCTCTCCTGGCTCGGCAAAGGCAAGAAGATCGAGGACATCCTGCTGGGGGTGCACCAGTCGATCGCCGCGCGCTCGGCAGGGCTGCTGCGGCGCGTCGGGATCGAGCCCGAGGTCACGTTCACCGGGGGCGTAGCGCGCAACGAGGCGATGATCGCGACGCTGAACGAGCGGCTGGGAGTGCGGGTGAACGTGAGCGAGGACTCGCACTACATGGGTGCCCTCGGCGCGGCGCTGTTCGCGCTCGATCACGTCATGGCCAGTCGCGCTCCCCGTCACGGCGAGGTCGCAGTATGAGCTACACGGCAGGTATCGACATCGGATCGACCTACACGAAGGCCGTCGTGGTGGATTCGGCAGGCACGATCCTGGGTCGCGCGATGGAACCGACCGGCTTCCGACTCGCCGAGGTGGCGGCAGGCGTGCTCGAGAGTGCGCTCGCCGCCGCGTCGCTGGCGCCCGGGGCCGCCGAATACGTGGTGGCGACCGGCTTCGGCCGACACCAGGTGGACATCAGCGATGTGCAGGTCACCGACCTGACCGCTGCGGCGCGCGGGGCGAGCGCGTTCTTCCCCGGCACCCAGACCATCCTGGATGTCGGCGGTCAGACCATGAAGGCCATCCGGCTGGGCGAGCGGGCGCGTGTCAAATCGTTCCGGCTGAACGACAAATGTGCGGCCGGCACGGGCGCATTCCTGGAGAAGACGGCGCGCTACATGGGCTATGGCACCGAGGAGATCGGTCCGCTGGTCGGCACCTCCAAGGACACGATCCCGATCTCGGGTGTCTGCGCGGTGTTCGCCGAATCGGAGGTGATCAACCACCTGTCGCAGGGAGCCTCCCCGGCGGACATCATGCACGGCGCCATCGTCTCGCTGGTCGGCCGCTCCGTGCAGCTGATGAAGCGGGTGCAGATGGAGCCCGAGTTCACGCTGGTCGGCGGCATCCTCCGCTTCGAGCGGATGATCTCCGTCATCCGGGAGGAGCTCGCCAGCGAAGTGAACGTGCCGCCCGGCGATCTCGTGCAGTTCACGGCGGCATACGGCGCCGCGCTGCTCGGGCAGCGCCGGCTGGCCCGACTTGCCGAGACGGCGGCAATCCCGTGAGCGATGGTGCGCGCGGCTTCGACCCGGCAGCTCGCGCCGGCCCCCTCGCCGCGCTGCTGCAGCTGGAGCGGCACCGCGCCACCGCGGCGAGCGCGTTCGAGCCGGACCCGGCTCGAATCGCGGCCGGCTGGCAGCCGCGCTTCGTGGCGGATGCGGCGCGGACCCGCGAAGCCGTCGAGCTGTACCAGGCGCTGGGGCTGGAAGTGTGCGCGGACCCGGTACGCGGCTCAGCCGCCGCTGAGCAGTGCCGCGACTGCCAGCTGGTCGCATTGCTGCAGTTCCGGATGATCTATACCCGCCGGCCACAGGGCGGGCGTATCGACGCCGATTCAACAGGTCCCGCCAGTGGACCAGGAGCGTAATGCCATGCGTTGCCCGCGTTGTGGCTACCAGGCTGATGAAATAGCCAAGTTCTGCTCGGAATGCGGCATGTTCCTGCGCGATGCATTCGTGGACCACCGCATCCTGGCCGCACTCCAGCGGGAGGTGGACGGCGACCATCGGCAGGCCCGGGTGGACCTGCAGCGCCTGGTCGAAGCGGAGCCGGAGAATGCGCTGGCGCATCACCTGCTCGGCACCGTGCACTTCCACCAGGGCACGCTCGACCTTGCCATCGAGCATTATGTGCGCGCGCTTTCGCTGGCGCCCGACTTCGTGGTCTGCTCCTATGACCTGGGCGTAGCCTACTACCACCGCGGCAACATGCCGGCCGCGATCCGCGCCTACCGGCACTGTCTGGATCTCGATCCGAACTACAACGCCGCTCACTACCGGCTCGCGATCGCGCTCTTCCATGCGGGCGAGCTCGACCTCGCCCTCGAGCACTTCGAGAAGTGCGCCGCGCTCACTCCCGAGTACCTGATGGCACGTTACCACATCGGCGTGATCCACGAGCGGCTCGGTCGCCCGGAGCAGGCGGAACGCGAGTTCCGGCGCAGCCTGGATGAGGGGGTGGGCGAGGTCAGCAGCCTCTACCACCTGGCGCAGCTGCGGCGCGCCAGCGGTGATTCAGACGGCGCGCGGCGGCTGCTCGAGCAGGCGCGTGAATTTGCGCACATCAACACCCACTAGCGTCCCGTCGGAGGTGACCGTGAGCAGTACCCCCGGGAACCGACTGATACACGACTGGGCAGCCGGTGGCCAGCCGGCGCCGCTTTTCAGGCCGATGCTCGATGACGAGACGCTTCGCGATGGGCTGCAGAGCCCCTCCGTGATCGACCCGCCGGTCGATACCAAGATCCGTATCCTGCATCTGATGGATCGTCTCGGGATCGAGACGGCTGACATCGGGCTGCCGGGTGCCGGCCCGCGCCAGCGCGAGGCCGTCGAGCGGCTGTGCCGCGAGATCGACGCCGCGCGGTTGCGCATCCGGGCCAACTGCGCGGCGCGCACCATGATCGTGGACATCCAGCCCATTGCGGACGTGGTGCAGCGGACCGGCGTGCCGATCGAAGCCTGCGTGTTCATCGGCAGCAGCCCGATCCGTCAGTACGCCGAAGAGTGGGACCTGGACCACATCGTCCGCCACACGCGCGATGCCGTCACGTTCGCGGTGCGCGAAGGTCTGGACGTCATGTACGTGACGGAGGACACGATCCGGGCCGCGCCCGAGCATCTCCGTCTGCTCTTCACGGCCGCGATCGACGCCGGCGCGAAGCGACTCTGTCTGTGCGACACGGTCGGCGCCGCGACGCCCGCCGCGGTGCTGGCGCTGACGCGCTGGACACGGAAGTTCCTGGAGGATTTCGGCGCCGCGGCCGACATCGGCATCGACTGGCACGGGCACCGCGACCGCGGGCTCGACGTGGCCAACACGCTGGCGGCGATCGAGGGAGGGGCCTCGCGCGTGCACGGCACGGCGCTGGGAATCGGCGAGCGCGTCGGCAACACGCCCATGGAGCAGCTGCTGGTGAATCTGAAGCTGCTGGGGTGGCGCGATGACGACCTGAGCGTGCTGTCGGAGTACACTGCGACCGTCGCCGACGCCGTCGGCATTCCGATCCCCGTGAACGCTCCGATCGTGGGACGCGATGCCTTCCGGACCGCGACCGGCGTGCATGCAGCGGCCGTGGTGAAGGCACACCGCAAAGGTGAGGCGTGGCTCGCGGACCGCGTGTACTCGGGCGTTCCGGCCGGCTGGGTGGGCCGGCAGCAGGAGATCGAGGTGGGGCACATGTCGGGCGGCTCCAATGTGACGCACTGGCTGCGCAGCCGGGGGCTGCCGGTGACGCCCGAGCTGATCGAGGCGGTACTGGCCGCGGCCAAGCGGTCCGAGCGTGTGCTCACGGAAGAGGAGATCCTCCTCGTGGTGCAGCCGCGCGGCGCCGATTCGGCACATCCGATCATGTCGCCGCCGCCCGCGTAAACCAGCCGCCCGGACGTCCCCTTGCGACGTCCGGGCCGCGGCCGCCTCTTGCAGGCCGCATGTCCGAGCTGACCGAAGCCCTGCCGCCGCGCCCCGCCGCCGCCGAGCGCCATGCGCGCTCCCACGCCGCCATCTTCCGGTTCTGGGCACCGCTCTCCGCGCAGTGGCTGATGATGGGCCTGGAGGGTCCGTTCCTGGCCGCCGTCATTGCGCGCATGGGCGACCCGACGTTCAACCTGGCCGCCTACGGCGTGGCGTTCGCGTTCGCGATCCTGGTCGAGTCGCCCGTCATCATGCTGATGAGCGCGTCCACGGCGCTGGTCGAGGACGCGGCCAGCTACCGGCGCCTGCGCAATTTCGCGAACGCGCTCAACGCGGGTGCCACCGCCCTGCTGCTGCTCGTACTGGCCCCGCCCGTGTACGACGCCATCATGAGCGGGATGCTGGCGCTGCCGCCGGCGGTCGCAGCGCTCACCTACACCGCGCTCTGGATCCTGCTCCCCTGGCCGGCTGCGATTGGCTACCGCCGCTTCCTGCACGGCGTGCTGATCCGCTCCGGCCGCACCCGCCTGGTCGCGTACGGTACGCTGGTGCGCCTGCTCGGCATGAGTGGCACCGCGCTCGCGCTCTACGGGACCACGTCGCTGCCGGGCGCCTGGGTCGGGGCCGCCGCGCTCTCGGCGGGCGTGTGCGTGGAGGCGCTCGCGACGCGGGTCATGGCGATCCCGGCGCTGCGCGAGCTGGGCCTGCCGCCGCTCCTGCGCACGACGCCGCAGGGTCTGGCCCCATCGACCGCCGACGGAGCGCCGCCCGGCTACGGCGAGCTGCTGCGCTTCTACTATCCGCTGGCGCTCACCTCGTTCATCGTGCTCGCCGTGAATCCGCTGCTCACGTTCTTCATGGGACGCGCCCCCGCACCGGTCGAGTCCCTCGCCGTGTTCCCGGTAGTGCACTCGCTCTCCTTCCTGTTCCGCTCCTTCGGCTTCTCGTACCAGGAGGCCGCGATCGCGCTGCTCGGCCGTCGCCTCGAGAACGCGGCGCGGCTGGCGCGCTTCGGGGCGATCCTCGCGCTCGCGTCTTCGGGAGCGATGGCGCTGGTCGCGTTCACGCCGCTCGCGGACTTCTGGTTCGTCACGGTGTCGGGGCTGCCCCCGGAGCTGGCGCGGCTGGCCATCCTGCCCACCCGCATCCTGGTGCCGCTCTGTGCGCTGGCCGTGCTGCTCTCGCTGCAGCAGGCCGTGCTCGTGCAAGGGCGCGAGACGCGTCCGATCACGGTCGCGAGCGGGGTCGAGGTGCTCGGCATCGCGTTGCTGTTCCCGCTACTCGGCTGGGGTGCCGGCATGACGGGCGTGAGTGCCGCCACGCTCGCGCTGCTGGGCGGACGGCTGGCGGGCAACGGCTACCTGTCCGGTCCGGTCGGCCGCGTGCTGCGACGCTACCGCGGAGCGCGTTTCTGGTGAGACCGGCCACTCCCGGAGCCGCCCGTCCGGACCTCGCCCGCCTCGTGGCGCGTCGTACCCTGTCCGCACCGCGCATCGACTGACGACGCGCTGCAACGATCCGACACCCGCCCGCCCGGCCGCGCCGGAGGGGGCGCGACCGCGACCCGTTGCGTATAAACACCTGCGGCCGCGATCTTCTCGCCGTGCCCTCCCGGTGGTTCACCCCAGCAGGCAGGTAGTCGCATGCAGCATTTCGCCCTGGTGCTCAGCCTCATCGTGCTGTCACCCACCGTGCTCGGCGCGCAACAAAGCGCTGTGCCACTCCAGCCCGAGGCGCGCGTCCGCCTGCTTGCGGCGCCGCCGGCGGAGACCTGGCTCAGGGGTCGGGTGCAGTCGGTGACGGCGGATACGCTGACACTGCGAACGAGCGGATCGGTGCAGGCGGTGCCGCTTGCAGGAGTGCGTCAGCTCGAGGTGAGCCGCGGCCGGAACCGGCTGCTGTGGACGCTCGGCGGCGTGGCCGTGGGCGCCGTCGGCGGGATTCTCTACACGCGCGCCACGGACGAGGACGACCCCGCCGACATCGGCGGCGCGAGCGGCACCGCGGAGGGCGTTGGCAACACCGTGGTGGGCATGCTCGCGGGAGGGTTGGCCGGCTTCTTCGTGGCGCCGGAGCGCTGGCGGGCGCTCCGCCTCCCGCTCGACGTACCGCGGTAGGCGCTCGCCGGCGGCGGCGACCGTTCATGCCGGGCCTGCGAGTTGCGTAAGAGACGGACGCACCCAGGACAGGAGCAGGAAATGGTCGAGAAGCCGATCTCCGGGGATGAAGAGCAGCGCCGGGCGCAGACGCGTGCGGCGCGTTTCCAGAGCGGGCTGCCGCCCGAGGATGACCAGGAGCCGAACGCGGAGCCCGGCCCGGCGCGCCCGCGCACGAGCGAAACGGAGGGTGAGGAAGACGACGCTGCCTGACGCCGTGCCTCAGCGCCGGTGACGGAAGCCCTGCCGCTCCGCAGCGAGCCGCTGCCGGCGCCGGTCTGGGGCCGCGAGATCATCGATGACGCCGCGATCGCGCAGCTGAAGAACGCCATGCGGCTGCCGGTCGCGGTGGGCGGAGCGCTGATGCCGGACGCCCACGTCGGCTACGGCATCCCGATCGGCGGCGTGGTGGCGCTGCAGGATGCGGTCGCGCCGTACATGGTGGGGGTGGACATCGCCTGCCGCATGATGATGAGCATCTACCCGGCGGAGGATCTCGCGCTGCTGGAGAACCGCAGCCGGCGCGAGCGGCTGCGCAAGGTGCTCGCGCAGGAGACCCGTTTCGGCATCGGCGCCGAGTTCGGTGCCTACGAGCGGCGCAGCCACCCGGTCATGGACGACCCCGACTGGGAGGCGCTCCCGCAGCTGCGGCGGCTGAAAGACCGGGCACACCGGCAGCTCGGCACGAGCGGGTCGGGGAACCACTTCGTGGACGTGGGCGTGCTCGAGGTCGCCGCGCCCGGCGCCGGCGCACTCGGCATCCCGCCGGGCCGGCACCTCGCGATCATGAGCCATTCCGGCAGCCGGGGCACCGGTGCGGAAGTGGCGAAGTACTTCTCCGACATCGCGCGCCGGCTCGTGCCGCTGCCGAAGGAGCTGCAGCACCTGGGCTGGCTGCCGCTCGCGAGCGAGGCCGGCCAGGCATACTGGCTGGCCATGAACCTGATGGGACGCTACGCGTCCGCGAACCACCACACGCTGCACCGCGCTCTCGCCGACGCGCTCGGGATCCGTCCCGAGCGACAGCTGGAGAACCATCACAACTTCGCCTGGCGCGAGCAATGGGGCGGCCGCGAGGTGTTCGTGCACCGCAAGGGCGCGACGCCGGCCCACGCGGGGGAGCTCGGCATCATACCGGGATCGCAGGGACACCCGTCGTTCATCGTGCGCGGGCTGGGCAGCGAGGCGTCGCTCAACAGCGCGAGCCACGGGGCCGGACGTCGCATGAGCCGCAACCAGGCGCGCAACACGATCCCGAAACGGGAGCGCGATGCGTGGCTGGCCGCGCGGGACGTGGAGCTCATGGCGGCCGGCATGGACGAGGCGCCGCAGGCATACAAGGACATCGCGCAGGTGCTCGCGTTCCAGGCCGATCTCATCGAGACGCTCGCGACGTTCGCGCCGAAGCTCGTGCTGATGGCGGGCGGCGGACCCGCCGAGGACTAGCCCTGCCAGACGGCGGCCGCGAGGAAGACCTCCGGCGCGGCGTCAGCGCGGGCCGGCCAGCTGCATGACCAGGTTGCGGAGCGCCACCTGCCAGACCAGCGGCCGGCCGGGCAGGTCGTCGCGCTGCAGCATGGTGAGCTTCGCGACGTCCTCATCGGAGACCATCTCGCGGATGCCGAGCGCGCCCAGCAGCAGCCGGGTCCGCTTCGCGAACAGCCCCTCCGCGCCGATCCGGATCGCCTTGCCATCGGAGCCCACCAGCGCGCCGGTCAGCTGCAGCACCTGCACCGGCTCGTCCATCGCGGTGAGCCACGGCAGGTCCTGGGTGTAGCCCGTCCCCAGCTCCACTTCCTTGTGCGCGCGCAGCCCGCGCGTGCGCGGCCAGTAATCGGCCAGCTCCAGCGTGATGAGCACCAGCGCGTCGGCTTCGGCGGTCTCCAGCTCGGACGCGAGCCACTGCGTCCAGGCGGAGGATGCGCGCGTCACCTGCAGCATCATGTTGCCCTGGTTCGGCTCCGCATCCTCGCACTCGAGGCCGCCCCTCGTCTCGCACCCGAAGCTCACGTCCGGCGCGCCGCGGGGCGGCGCGAGCGTCGGCGCGAACCGCCGGGACACGGCCAGCGAGTCCAGGTACGCGTTCATCGCCTCGAGCAGCGTGGCCGCCGGCCGGCCCGGCTCCGCGGCGACGGCGTCGTCGGCGCCGCTGGTCGCGCCCGCGGAGACCGGCAGGTGCGCGATCCGCAGCGTCGGGGACGCCACCTGGCCGGCGTAGTAGGGCGCCCGCCGCAGCAGCTTCGGCGAGACTCCGGCCCCCATGGTGGAGCCGGCACAGCCGGTGGCGAACGCGGCCAGCAGCAGCGGGGCGACGCCGCGGGCGGCGCGGTCAGAAAACAGGCTCGTCATGCTCTCCTCGTTTGAGCTGGCGATGACGACACCGTCGCGGTGCCGCATCAGGGCTGTGCCGGCGTCCGCACCGGCGCGAGCACGTGTGACTCGAACAGTGCCGCGAGCGTCGCGGCCGGGTCGTCGGTAATGCCGGCGTGGATCGGCGAGCACTGCAGCACGTCGGACCGGGGCGCGGTCAGCCAGTGGAAGCGCTCCGACGGCGGCAGCAGCGCCACCGGCCCGGCCGCGGCCTCACCGCGCACCAGCGCCTCGCATGCGTGCAGGTAGCGCAGCAGCAGCTCCAGGTCCACATCGGGCGCGCAGCGCCGCAGCACCCCCGGGTCCGTGAGCAGCCTCACATCCAGGTGCTGCAGCGTGGGCGCGTGCAGGATCACGCCCACGTTCACGAACGTCCCCAGAAAGACGTGCGGCACCACCCGTAGCACGGCAAAGCTGTACGCGACGCGCGCCGGCACGCTCATCGCCGGGCCGCCCTGCGCTGCGGCGACTCGCGCCGCGCCGCGTCCTGCGCCGCGACCGCTTCCTCGACCCAGCCACGCGGACCGGTCAGCCGCACGCGCAGGTAATCGTGATACCGCGCGCGCGCCGCGGCACCGGTAGACACGCCGCGTGCGAAGATGGGATCGAGCAGCAGCGCTTCCGGCACCGCCGCCAGAACGCCGCCCAGCACCTCGTCCTCGAGGCGCGGCGCGAGCCGCGCATCCGCGGCGCCGATGTCTCCCGCGGCCGCCAGCAGCACGTGAGTGCGGATCAGCGGAAACCGCGTGCGCATGCGCGCCTCGTCGGTACGCTCCCAGTCGTGGTGTGCATGGAGCGCACTGCCGTGATCGATCAGCCAGGGACGCCGCTCCCAGACCAGCAGGTTCGGGTTGCGGTGCGTCCGATCCGGGTTCGTGATCAGGGCATCGAACCACACGATCTCCGCGGCCAGCTCCGGCGACACCAGCTCGCCCGCCGCGTGAACATCGAAGTTGAACGCGCCGTCCAGGTAGCGCAGCCCCATGTTCACGCCGTGGCTCGCCCGCAGCAGATCCTGGATCTCCGGGTCCGGCTCGCCCTGTCCGAACTCCGGCGCGATCTCAAGCAGCGTGACGTCCGGAACCGGCAGCCCGAGCGCGCGCGCCAGCAGCGCCGCGATCAGCTCCGCCACCAGCGCACCGGCACCCTGCCCCGAGCCCCGGAACTTCGCCACCCACAGCCCGTCCTCCGTGTCCACCACCGCCGGCAGCGAGCCGCCCTCGCGCAGCGGCTGGACGTAGCGGATGGCGGGGAGCAGCGTGAGCTCGGGCATCGGTCCGGGAAAGCGGGATCGCGCATGGCACGCGGCAGCCAGGTGCGCGGGAATATGAGCGGCGTCGCACTTGTGCACAATTCCCGTGGACAACTCGCTCGAAAGTTGTGGATAGCCTGTTGATAAATTGCCAAAAAATGTGAATTGACATCGTTACAATCGGAGACTCGCGTGGGCCGCAGCGAGATGCGTGCAGCCGTCCTGATCGGGTTTCGGCAGGAATTCGCAATAACCGTGCAACTCCTTGCATTGTTTGAATTTGCGAATCCCGACGAGATGCTTGACCGGACCCGGGGCGGGGGTTATCATGTTGTCACAAGTCAGCGGGCGGGCGGCCTGAACGACTGCTGACTTCGTCTCCGAAATGGACGCTTTTCGGAGGCAGCTCGCCGGCGATTCGGAAGCCGGAGAGCCGACTGCGAGGTGACTGGCCGCAGTCGAAGCCCCAGGGCCAAGGGGCGACCGAGCCGCGGGCCGCGTGGCACGGGTGAAGAGAGTGGTGAGATCCGACGCGTCTTCGGACGCGACACCGAATGTTCGGAACTGCTCTCGCCAGAAACAGGAACCCCCGGCATTGGATTCGTCCGATGTCGGGGTTTTCTGCATCC
>DATHVV010000143.1:0-9932 GCA_035461105.1 Longimicrobiales bacterium
CACGGAACGAAAGGCAGGCGGCCATGGCGGGTCCCGCCCGAACCCAGGTGCTGCTGCTCGGCGCGGGCCGGGTCGGCTCGGCGATCGCGCGCGACCTCGCGGGCGACTTCGACGTCACGGTGGCCGACACTTCCGCCCCGATGCTGGCGCGACTCGATGGCGTCGCGGGCGTGCGCCCGGTACAGGCCAGCGTCACCGACCCGGCCGCGCTCGGCCCGCTGCTCGAGCGCGCCCAGCTGGTGGTCGGCGCGGTGCCGGGACCGCTCGGCTTCGAGACGCTGCGCCGGGTGCTCGAGGCGGGCCGGGACATCGTCGACATCTCGTTTTTCGAGCAGGACGCGTTCGAGCTGGACGAGCTCGCGCGGCGACAGGGCCGGGTGGCGATCGTGGATTGCGGGGTGGCGCCGGGGTGCAGCAACCTGATCCTCGGCCGGCACGCCGCGACGATGGAGCGCGTGGACCGGTTCTGGTGCGCCGTGGGCGGACTTCCCGAGGAGCGCACCTGGCCCTACGAGTACAAGGCGCCGTTCTCGCCGATCGACGTGATCGCCGAGTACAACCGGCCCGCCCGGTTCCGGCGCGGCGGCCAGGACGTGACGCTGCCCGCGCTTTCCGAGATCGAGCTGGTCGACCTGCCGGGCGTGGGCACCGTCGAGGCGTTCAACACCGACGGCCTGCGCAGCCTGCTGCATACCGTGCCCGTGCCCGAAATGGTCGAGAAGACGCTCCGCTACCCCGGCCATGCCGAGCGCATGCGCATGCTGCGCGAGAGCGGCTTCTTCGACGAGACGCCGGTCACGATCGGCGCGACCGCGGTGCGTCCCATCGACCTGACCACGCGGCTGCTGTTCGACGCCTGGAGCTACCAGCCGGGCGAGCGCGACCTCACCGTGATGCGCGTGATCGTCGAAGGGATCGAGGACGGAGCGCCGGTCCGGCACACGTACGACCTGCTCGACCGCTACGACGTTCCGAGCGACACGTCCTCGATGGCGCGCACGACCGGCTACACGTGTACCGCGGCCGTACGGCTGCTCGCGAGCGGACACGTGGTCCGGCCCGGCATCACGCCGCCGGAACGGCTCGGGGTCGCGGCCACTGATTTCATCTTCGCGGATCTCGCGCGACACGGCGTCTCGTTCCGATACGAAAAGATGGGCGGGCGGGGGTGAGGGTGGGCGTGGGGGTGGGGGAGCTGCGGGGGACTGCGGGTGAGGGGGGCTACTCCCTCAGCAGCGCGAGGAAGGCGGGGCCGTAGCGTTCCAGCTTGGCGGGGCCGATGCCGGGGACATCCAGCAGGTCGGACTCGGTCTGCGGCTTGCGGGCGGCCAGCTCCCTGAGCACGGCGTCGCCGAACACGATGTAGGCGGGCACGCCCTGGGCATCGGCGAGCTGCTTGCGCAGGGCGCGCAGGCGCTCGAACAGGTCGGGGTCGGCGACGTCGGCGAGGCCGGTCGCAGCGCGGCGGACGCGCTTGCCGGCGGCGGCCGTGTGCCGGTGGGCGTGCAGGGCACGGCTGGCGAGGTCCTCGGCGGAGACGCCGGAGCAGACATCGCATGCGGTGCCGCAGGGCTCGATCCGCTCGTCGAAGTGCGCGACCACGGCCTGGTGGCGGCAGACGGGCTGCTCGAGCAGGTCGAAGAGGCGCACGGTAGCGCGGTGCTTCGCGTTGCGCTGCGCGGGGTCGTCGATGCCGGCGAGGAAGCGCTCGTGCAGCTTGACGTCGGCCCACGAGTAGAACAGGAAGCAGTCGCTGGGCAACCCGTCCCGTCCGGCGCGGCCGATCTCCTGGTACCAGCTCTCGATGTCCTTCGGCATGTCGCGGTGGATGACCCACCGCACGTTCGACTTGTCGATGCCCATGCCGAACGCGATCGTGGCGACGATCACATCCGCGTCGTCGCGCGCGAACGCGTCCTGGTTCGCGGCGCGGGCCGCGTCCGCGAGGCCCGCGTGATAGGGCAGCGCGCGCACGCCGTGCTCGGTGAGATACGCGGCCATCTGCTCGACCGTCTTGCGCGACTGACAGTACAGGATGCCGCTCTCGCCGGCGCGCTCGCGGATCAGCGCCAGGATCTCGCGCCGGGTGTCGCCTCCCTGCCCCTTCTTCCGGCAGTAGACGTGCAGGTTCTCGCGGAAGAACGAGCCCTTGTAGCCCTTCGGCCGGACCATCCCGAGCTGGCGCAGGATGTCGACCGCGACCGCCCGGGTGGCGGTCGCGGTGAGCGCCAGCACCGGCACGCCCAGCTCCTGGCCTAGCCCGGCCAGGCGCCGGTACGAGGTACGGAAATCGTGGCCCCACTGACTGATGCAGTGGGCCTCGTCGATCACGAGCAGCGCGATCGGACAACCCCGCAGAAAGTCGCGCAGCGTGCCGTCCAGGGCCTCGGGGGCGACGTAGACCAGCTCCAGCTCACCGCCGCGCAGCAGCCGCAGGCGGCGCCGCCGCTCCTCGAAGTCGAGCGTCGAGTTGATGGACGTCGCCCGAAAGCCGCTGGCGACGAGCGCGTCGACCTGATCCTTCATCAGCGAGATGAGCGGCGAGATGACGAGCACGGTCCCGGGCAGCAGCCGCGCCGGGATCTGGAACGTGAGCGACTTGCCGGCACCGGTCGGCATGACCGCGATGCAGTCGTGCCCGCCGAGCACCGCCTCGATCACCTCCAGCTGTCCGGGCCGGAAATCGGGGTAGCCGAAAACGTCGCGGAGCACGCCCCGGGCGGCGTCCGCGGGCGCTTCGACGGGGAGTGGCTCGGGAAGCATCCGGGAGTATAGCCGGAGGACGCCGTGAGCGGGAGCCGCGCCGCGTGGTGGTGCGGGACCCGGTCATGGATCGCCGGGACGGAACGGCCGGCCCGGCCGACGGACACGGTGCGCCGCCGGGACGGGAGAGGCCCGGAGGACGACCTCCGGGGCCGTTGCCGAACCGGGTCGCGACCCTAGCTTCTGCGGCAGCAGGGCAGCAGCGGCTCACACCCCCAGAGGCACATGGAATGGCTCTCGGACCCCGCGATCTGGATCGCGTTCCTGACGCTGACCGCGCTCGAGATCGTGCTCGGCATCGACAACATCATCTTCATCTCGATCCTGTCCGGCAAGCTGCCGCCCGAGCAGCAGCAGCGCGCGCGCATGATCGGCCTCGGCCTCGCCATGGTGATGCGGATCCTGCTGCTGCTCACGCTGGCCTGGATCATCCGCCTGACCGCGCCCCTGTTCGAGGTGCTCGGCCAGGAGATCTCGGGGCGCGACCTGATCCTGATCGTGGGCGGGCTGTTCCTGATCGGGAAGAGCACGTACGAGATCCACGAGAAGCTGGAAGGTGAGCATGGTGAGACGGCGCGCCGGGTGGCGCCCAGCTTCAACAACGTCATCTTCCAGATCCTGCTGCTCGACATGGTGTTCTCGCTCGATTCCGTGATCACGGCGGTGGGCATGGTGCGGCAGGTCGGGGTCATGATCGCCGCGGTGGTGGTGGCCGTCGCGTTCATGATGGTCTTCGCCGGGCCGATCGCGCGGTTCGTGGAGCGGCACCCGACGATCAAGATGCTGGCGCTCAGCTTCCTGCTGCTGATCGGCGTGACCCTGGTGGCGGAAGGCTTCGAGCAGCACATCTCGAAGGGCTACATCTACTTCGCGATGGCGTTCTCGGTGCTGGTGGAGATGCTCAACATCCGGCTGCTGAAGGTGTCGTCGAAGCCGGTCGAGTTGCACGACCCGTACACCCAGCCGCGTGGCGACGCCGCGCCGGTGTGACGGCCCGAACCTGAGGGAGCGAGCGATGCGGCGAGCGATCCTGGGACTCTGCCTGCTGGCGGTGCTGCCGGCAGTGGCCCGCGCGCAGCACGGCCTGGCGCGCCACGGCAGCTACGATGCACGGGTGCCGACGCCGCGCAGCGTGCTCGGCTACGAGCCGGGCGAGCGGCTCACGCCGCACCACCTGCTGGTGCGCTATGCGGAGGCGGTCGCGACGGCCAGCCCGCGGGTACGTCTCGACACGGTGGCGCTCACGTTCGAGGGGCGCGAGGTGCTGGCCGCGTTCGTCACCAGCGAGCGCAACCAGCAGCGGCTGGATGCGATCCGTGCGGAGGTGCAGCGGCTCGCCGATCCGCGCGCGCTGGCGGCGGGCGAAGCGGAGACGCTGATCGGCCGCGTCCCGGTCGTGGTCTGGCTCGGCTATACCGTGCACGGCAACGAGGCGTCCGGCGCCGAGGCCGCCCTGGCCCTGCTCTACCAGCTGGCCGCCGGCGAGGACGCCGAGACGCGCGCGATCCTGGACAGCACGGTCGTGATCATCGACCCGGTGCAGAACCCGGACGGCCACGAGCGCTACGTGCAGGACGTGCTGCGCATGCGCCCGCTCTGCCCGGGCTGCTTCGGCGGTGCGGACGTGCCCACGACCAACGCGGCCCTCGTGCACCAGGGCAGCTGGCCGGGCGCGCGCACCAGCCACTACCTGTTCGACCTGAACCGCGACTGGTTCCTGATGACGCACCCGGAGACGCGCGGGCGTGCCCGGGTGTTCCTGTCGTGGTTCCCGCACGTGGCCGCCGACCTGCACGAGATGGGCGCGAACTCGACGTACTTCTTCTCGCCACCCATGGACCCCGTGAACCAGAACGTGCATGGCACGATCCTGAAGTGGTGGGACATCTACGCGGCGGCGAACGCGGCGGCCCTGGACCGGCACGGCGAGTCGTTCTTCCGGCGCGAGGGCTACGACGAGTTCTATCCGGGCTACGGCACCAGCTGGCCGCTTTACACGGGGGCCGCGGGCATGACGTACGAGCAGGCCTCGAGCGGCGCCGGCGCGATCCGCCGCACCGATGGGACGATCCTCACGCTGCGCCACGCCGCGCGCAATCACTACGCGACGAGCTTCGCGACCGCGCTCACCTCGGCGCAGCGGCGCACCGAGCGGCTGCGCGACTACTTCGAGTTCCGGCGCACGGCCGTGACCGAGGCACCGGCCGGGGCGCGCAGCATCGTGCTCGCGCCCGACGCGCAGGGACGCGCCGACTCGCTGGTGGCGCTGCTGCTGGCGAACGGGATCGAGGTGCAGCGCGCCCTGCGGTCGATCGACGCCGGTAACGCGCGCTCCTACTGGGGAACGGGCGGGCGGGCGCGTATCCCGGCCGGCGCCTGGGTGGTGGACCTGGCGCAGCCGCAGGGCCGGCTCGCGAAAGCGCTGCTCGAGCCGGACGCGGAGCTGGATCGCTCCTTCATTGAGGAGGAGCTGGAGTCGCGGCGCACGGGCCGGGGCGACCGGTTCTACGACGTCACGGCCTGGGCGCTGCCCTATCTCTATCGCGTCCCTGCCTGGCAGGTACGCGGCAATTTCGCGGGGCTGGAGCCGGTCGCCGACGTCGCGCGCTTCACCCCGCTGCCGCCCGCCCGAAGTGCGTATGCCTACGCGTTCGAGCCGGGCAGCGAAGCCTCGCTCCGGATGCTCGGCGGGCTGCTCGCGGACAGCGTGCGCGTGTGGCACGCCACGCGTGCGTTCCGCGCCGGCGGCCAGGAGTTCAGGCACGGCGCGTTCATCGTGCGCGTCGCCGCGAACGACAGCAGCGTGCACGCGAAGGTGGCTCACCAGGTCAGGCGGAGCGGCGCCCGCGTCACTCCGCTCGCGACCGCCATGGCCGAGGCCGGCACCGACCTGGGCAGCAACAGCGTCCGGTTCGTGCCGGCGGCGCGCGTCGCGCTGGCCGGCGGCACCGGCGTGGCCGGGAATGCCTTCGGCTTCGCGTGGTACGCGCTCGAGCAGCGGCTCCAGTACCCGGTCGTGCCGGTATCCCTCAACGCCATCGCCGGCCCGGCGCTGAACGACTACGACGTGCTCGTGTTGCCATCGGCGCCCGGTCTCGACGGCGCGCTCGGCGACGCCGGGAAGCAGCGGCTCGTGCAGTGGGTGCGTGACGGCGGCGTGTTGATCGCGATCGAGGGCGCGACCGGATGGCTGGCCAGCGAGCGGAGCGGACTCTCGCGGTTCCGCACGCGCCGGGACACGGTACGCGCCGACAGCGCGGGCGGCGCGCCCCTCCCGGCGGACCCGGCGGGCGCGATCCTGCGGGTGCACGCGGACACGCTGAGCCCGCTGCTCGCGGGCGTGCACGACGTCGCGTTCCCGGTACTCATGAATACCGCCACCATCTACACCGCGCCGGACGACCTGCGCGCGGGCGAGGTAGTGCTGCGCTACGCGCCCGAGGACGAATTGCGCATTGCCGGCTACCTCTGGCCGGAGCTGCCGGAGCGCATCGGCGGCTCGCCCTACCTGTGGACGGAACGGCTCGGCAGCGGCCGTATCATCGCATTCACCGGCGACCCGAACTGGCGGGCGGCGTGGCGGGGGCTGCTGCCGATATTCGGGAACGCGGTGCTGCTGGGGAACAGTTTCTGAACGGCAGGGTGGAGGGGCGAGGGCGAGGCGAGGGGTTACGGCTGGCGACCAGTTCGGCCGGTGCGGAACGCTTCCTCGATCACGTCGTTGACGAACGTCCAGAGCGGCGGACAGCCTGCCTCGACGGGGGCCATGCGTCCCCGGATGTGCTCGGGGGTGCTGGAGCGGAGCGCCCAGTCGCCGTCCAGGGCGTAGCGCACGAGCAGCATGGGCTGCACGCGGTCGAGTGCGTTCGCGAAGCGCGCGGCCGGGGTGTCACCTGCCTCGAACTCCTCCCATAGCGCCAGCATCCGCGACGACTGGTCGCTCGGCAGCAGCCCGAACAGCCGGACCGCGGCCGCGCGCTCGCGCTCCGGCTTGTCAAGTGCGGCCTCGGCATCGTGCCAGTCCGTGTCCCCCGCGTCGATCTCCACGATGTCGTGCACCAGCACCAGCTCGACGGCGTGCAGCACGTCGACGCCGGGCGGAGCGTGCTCGTGCAGCAGCACGGCCATGAGCGCCAGGTGCCAGGAGTGCTCGGCGCTGTTCTCGTAACGCGAATGGTCGGTAATCCGGGTGCGCCGGATGATCGACTTCAGACGATCGATCTCGACGAGGAAGCGGAGCTGCCGCTCCAGCCGGTCCGCCGCGGAGCGCCCCTGCTCGGCCGTGAGCACGGTCTCTTTCTCTTGCGCAGCTTCCGGCGATGGCTCCGCGCCCGGGAAGCGGTCGGGTGCTGCGCCGTCCGGTCCAGGCATCCCGCCTACTCCGCGGCCTCGAGCCCCGCGAGCAGCGAGTCGGCCACCGCGTCCGGGGTGCGGCCCTGGATCTGGTGCCGCTCGAGCATGAATACCAGCTCGCGGTCCCGGAACAGGGCCACGGCCGGCGAGGAGGGTGGGTACCCGATGAAGAGCTCGCGGGCGCGTTCGGTCGCCTCCAGGTCGGCACCGGCGAACACGGTGCCGAGCGTGTCGGGCCGCGCGCGCGCGATCGCATCCTGGAGTGCGGGCAGGAGCGTGCCGGAGGAGCAGCCGCATATCGAATTCACGACCAGCATCGCGGTCCTGCCGACCGACTCCGTCACGAAGCCATCCACCGCCTCGGGCGTGCGCAGCTCCTGGGCGCCCAGCTCGCGCAGCGGCGCGCGCCTCGGCGCGATCATCATCTCCGGGTAACGCATCGTGCTCAAGACCTCATCTCCTGCCATACCTGATCTTCGAATCCGGATGTCACGTGCGAAAGCCGGGCCAGCGCGGTGCGCCGACTCAGGCGGAGGAGCCATGGGTGGCCACGGCGCTCTCGTAGAGGGCCAGCACGTGGGCGCGGGTGACCATGCCGAGCAGCTTCCCGCTCAGGGGATCGACGACCGGCAGGGCCGCGGCCCCGCGGACGCCCATGCGCCGGATCGCATCGCCCAGGGAATCGTCCGGCCCCACGCTGTCGGCGGGCTGGGCGATGTCCGCGGCGACGAGCACCATGGCCAGCTCCGCCTGGTCGCGGGCAACCCGGGCCAGCTCGCTCACCGTGATCATGCCCCGCAACCGCGCCTCCGGGTCCACCACCGGGAACTCGGTCTGTCCGGCTTGGTCGAGATGCGCCAGCAGCTGCGTCACCGTCGCCGCCTCCCCGATCACCTGCGGGTTCGGATCGAGTGCCTCGCGCACCCGGATGCCGGCGAGCACGTCCGGCACCGCGCCGTGCTCGATGCGCTCGCCGCGCCGCCGCAACCAGCCGCTGTATAGCGAATCGGGCTCGACGCGCCGGGCGACCGTGTACGCGATCACGGTCGTCATCATGAGCGGCAGCACGATCGCGTAGTCGTTCGTCATCTCGAACACGATCAGGATGCCGGTGATCGGCGCGGCCGTGCTCGCGGCGACGACCGCGGCCATGCCGACCAGCGCGTAGGCCTCGGGCGCGAGCTCCAGGCCCGGGAACAGCTGCGCGAGCGCGCCGCCGAACGCGCCGCCGGTCGCGGCGCCGATGAACAGTGCGGGCGTGAAGACGCCGCCGGAGCCACCGCCCTGCAGCGTGATCGACGTCGCCAGGATCTTGCCGAATACGAGCAGCCCGAGCAGGTACCAGGGCATCCGGCCGAAGAGCTCGATGTGGACGGCCAGGTGGCCGTAACCCACCAGCAGGCCGCCCGAGGCGAGCACCAGCGCGCCGACCGCGAAGCCGGCGATCCAGGGAACGAGCGTGGGCGGAATGCGGGACCGGGCGAGCAGGTCGCCGGTGCCGAAGTAGGTGCGGACGAACAGCACCGCGACCCATGCCGCGACCAGCCCGAGCAGCGGATAGAGCAACAGCAGCTCGACCGGATGCGACCAGCCGTACGCTTCCGGGATCGGGAACGCGGGGTGGTTGCCGAAGAACGCGTGCGAGACGACCGCGGCCAGTACGCTCGCGACCACGACGGGCGGGAACGCGCTCACGCCGAGCGATCCCAGGATCTCCTCGAGCGCGAAGAACGCGCCGGCCAGGGGCGCGTTGAACGCCGCGGAGATACCGGCCGCGGCTCCGGCTGCGACCAGGATGCGCACGCGGTCGGCCTTGAAGCGGAACGCGCGCCCCAGCGCCGAGCCGAGCGTCGAGCCCAGCACGGCCACCGGGCCTTCGGCGCCGGCCGAGCCGCCGCTGCCCAGGGTGATCGCGCTCGCGGCGGTGCGGGCGAGCGCCGGCTGCAGCGGGATGTTGCCGCCGCGCCGCGCCACCGCGAGCTGCACGTCCGGAATGTTGAGCCCGTCCCGGCCTCGGCCGAAGCGGCGCATCACCCAGAACGCGAACGCGAGCCCGCCCGCGGTGAGCAGCGGGCGCCAGAACGGCACGATATCGATCCAGCCGGCCGGCCAGGCGATGAAAACCAGGTAGGCCAGGTCGATCAGCCGGTAGAACAGCACGACGCCGAGGGCCGAGCCGACACCGATCACCACGGCGAAGCCAAGCAGGATCGAGTTCTCGGACAGCTCGCGCCGGTCGAACCAGGCGATGAACGCACGCCAGGCGGAGCGCAGCGCCACGCGCGCGCGTCGCGCCCGCACGGACAGCTGGCGGGCCGGGCCGGAGATGTGTTGCTGGCTCAAGGCGTGTTAACTTCGGCGACGCAGCCCCGGCCTGCAACCGCCGCACGGCCGGATCGCACGCACGAGTGTGCCCGGTACGACGCCGCGCGCACCGCTTCCTCCTACCTCGGACCCCGGCATGCGCCTCCTCACCGGCACGAGCGGCTTCAGCTACAAGGAGTGGAAGGGCAGCTTCTATCCCGAGGACCTGCCCGCGAGCGGCATGCTCGCCTACTACGCGGCGCGCTTCCCCGCGGTCGAGATCAACAACACGTTCTACCGCATGCCCTCCGAGACCCAGCTGCGCCAGTGGGCGGAACAGGTGCCCGACGGCTTCCGCTTCGTGCTCAAGACGTCGCAGCGCATCACCCACCGGAAACGGCTCAACGAGGTGGGCGAGGAGTGGGGCTACTTCACGCGCACCGCGGCCGTGCTCGGAGACCGGCTCGGACCGCTGCTCGTGCAACTGCCGCCGAACCTGAAGTGCGACATCG
>DATHVV010000144.1:0-36734 GCA_035461105.1 Longimicrobiales bacterium
TGATACCCTCGTCAGCCGGGGAGGTCGGGCAGTGGTAGTTGCGGGGTGCTGCATGGTAACATTCCCCGTCGCGTTGCGCCACCTTCATCATCCTCCCTTAGGAAGAGTGACGGCGTGGCGCACGTACCTCGTGATGCGCGATGCGAGATCCTTCACCCAGGTGGAAATTCCACGGTGAAGGTCACGCTCGATCCGGGCGACCCAAGGCTCCACTCAAGGTGCCGTGGAGTTTGAAAGCGTGCCGTGGCGAACGTGCTCGAATCCCTGGCGCTCCGCACGTCCCGGAGACAGCAGCAGGATCGTCTTGGCGATCGGGTGCTCGAATCGCTGTCTGAGGCTCCACGACGCGGCCCTGACGCCGCGCGCTTAGCTATTTCGCCTGTTCCGCAGCCACGCGCCGAAGCTGCCGCGATCCTTGTGGCGGCCGAGGGCGCGCGCCAGGCCGACGAACACGTCCTGCGCGACGTCGTCGGCTTCCGCACGCCCGCCCACAATCCGCAGGGCCGTGTGGTGCGTGTCCCCGCTGTAGCGCTCGTACAGGCGCCCAGCGCGTCGCGGCGGCCCTGGCGCACCCGCTGCACCAGCACCTTGTCGCTTGCAGGAGCATCAGCATCTGCACCGTGCGTCTTCATGTAAGTCCAATGCGCGGGGCGGCGGAAATCATTCCAGACTGCCTTACGACGACTCGCTGTCTGGTGTCAGCGCGAATGTGCGGGTAGTCCGCTGACAAGCTGCACACTCTGTGATCGGCACGCATCAGGTTGGCGGAAAGTCCGTGGCCACAAGTCCTCCACCAAACGCAGAAGAGCCATTGTCTGCGCTACGTCAGGGACGGCGAGGCAGTGCTGCTTTACGACCCTGACCTTGGCGATCGTCGCATGGAGCCGTGTGCGGGGCGAAGACCTGAGGCGCTACCGGATCGAAGGGTCATAGTCGGAGCGCTGGCGTTCCAGCTCTTCCACGACCAGCGGGTCCGTCTCCACCGCTGCCCGCAAGCGCAGCGCCGCGATCGCAGCGGGCGATCTGATCACGCTCAGCGCCCACACGGCGTGCGCGCGCACCAGTGGCTCCGCGTCGGACAGTGCCCGCGAGAGCACCGGAACCGCTTCCGCCGAGCCCCAGTTGCCGAGCCCGACGCACACGTTGCGCGCGAACCCTGCCCTGCCGGAGCGCCGTATCGCGGAGCCGCGTGAAAACGGGTCCCACGCGCTTTCGTCCAGCGCCGTCTCGAGCAGCGCGATGAGCGAAGGTGAAGCGGTGCCCGGGTGTGATCGAGACGCACCGGGTTCGAGCTGCACGCCGAACGGCGCTTCGCCCGGCGCGCGCGCGGCAAATGCTGGCTCGGACGTCGGCTGCGAGAAGCGCTGCGTGAACGGGCACACCTCCTGGCAGATGTCGCAGCCGAACACGCGGTTCCCGATCAGCGGCCGCAGCTCGCGCGGAATCGGTCCGCGGTTCTCGATAGTGAGATACGAGATGCAGCGCGTCGCGTCGATCACCGGTGCGCCATGCTCATCGCGACCGAGCAGCGCACCCGTGGGGCACGCCGTGACGCATGCGGTGCACGTCCCGCAGTGGTCCTTCGTGAACGGTGTGCTCGGCTCCAGCTCGACCTCGAGCAGCAGCGAGCCGAGGAAGAACCAGGAGCCGCGCCGGGGGTGCAGCAGCATGGTGTTGCGCCCGAACCAGCCGAGCCCCGCGCGCCGCGCCAGCTCGCGCTCGAGCACCGGACCGGTGTCGACGTAGGCGCGCGCGAACGGCAGCTCACGACCGACCCGGTCCTCGATGAAGCGCAGCAGCCCGAGCAGGCGCGGCTTCATGACCCTGTGGTAGTCGCGGCCCCGCGCGTAGCGCGCGATCACGGCGCGCGACCCGTCGGCGGTGTCTTCCTCCCCACCCCCGGAGTAGCGCTCCGTCACCACGACCGCGCTCTTCAGATCCGGCCAGGCGCCCTGCGGATCGAGGCGCCGCGCGACCGCGTCCGCGCGCGCCAGGTACCCCATGGAACCGTGGCGCTGCGCGGCCAGCCAGGCGCGGTAGAACTCGGCGTGCTCGCTCGGCTGCACGGGCGCAACGCCCACCGCCTCGAAGCCCAGGCGCAACGCCTCGCCCTGCACCGCGAGCGTCAGCGCAGCACGCTGATCCTGTCGGGATTCGACGGTAGCGGACATGTCGGCCTGTTACCCCGGTACGGCGGCGTCGGGGCCCGGCGCCGCCGTACCCGATTCCCCCAGCCGTCGCCCCTCGCGGCATCCAACTGATTTCCTGCCAATTCATTAGGCCATCATGTCGAGGGGCTCGTTGCCGTCGCGCTGGACCCGCAACCGGAGCGGTCCGGACCGGCCGCACCGCCGCGACAACCCAACGAGTGTGTCATCTTCGCCACATGCGCCGCCTTCGATTGCATGACGCGCGAGCCGCCGCAATTTCCAGGGATGGGTGCCCGCAGCCGCGACGCCCCCGATCTCCGGCGTGCCGTCACGTCCAGGCGGATTCATCCGTGACTGCAGAGTTTCAGGGGGCCACCTGCGGGGCACACCCTCGACTTGGCCTGGAAGATGCCTGAAGGACCGCCGGCGAGCACCATGGCGGTGCACGGCTTCCGCGGGGTCCTGGTGCCCCCCACGCTTACGGATGAATCATGAAAACACGACGTGGACTTCAGTTGGGTCTGATGCTGCTCGGCACGGCGATGCTGGCGGCGGGGTGCGATAGCTCGACTGAGCCGGACCTCATCATTCCGACGATCCCGACGCTGCCGCCCGCGTCCGACGCGAACATCATCGTCTACAACAACTTCAACGATGAGAACAGCTCGCAGGGCGTGAACAACTACACGGCGTTCCAGACGTGGAACGTGGTCGGGGGCTGCGTCGACCTTCACGGCAACGGGTTCATCGACGTCCAGGCGGGCAACGGGATCTACGTCGACCTGGATGGGACGTGCCTCACGGGCGGAACCATCGAGTCCAAGACCGCTTACGACCTCGAGCCCGGCAACTACACGCTGGAGTTCTGGCTGGCTGGCAACCAGCGCATCAACGCCCCGGATACGGTCGATGTTTCGTTCGGTACGCTGTACGAGGAAGTGATCGTCCTGCCGAGGACCCAGCAGTTCCGGCTCTTCACGAGGTCCATTGTCGTCACGACGGCGACCTCTGCCAGGCTCAGCTTCCACAACCGCGGCGGTGACGACCAGGGCGCGCTGCTGGACGAGGTGCGGCTGCGCAAGGCCGAATAGTCGAGCCGGCGGGCCGGGCGGCGACGCCGCCCGGCGCCCCCCACTCGCGGCGCCGCGGCACCGAAGCGCCCCCCGCTGCCGCTCATACTCGGGAGCGACGCCTTCGCTGACCGGGAAAGAACGTCGCCAGGAATTTCCGCTCCGCGTCCGTGCTACCGACCACGATGAGCTCGGTGTCCGGATCGGCGGCGAGCGGCGCATCCGGGTCGGGGTTCACGATGCTCCGGCCGTTGCGCTCGATCGCGACTATGCTGCAGTTGGTCAGCTCGCGCACGCCCGAGCTCCGAAGCGTTCGGCCGGCCAGTGCCGGCGGCACCGGCGTCCGGAACACGTCCAGCCCCTCCGCCACCATCACGATGTCATCCTTCTCCAGGATGTTGAACACCGCGTTGGCACCCATGGACCCGTACGACATGACGAAGTCGGCGCCCGCGCGATGCAGCGTGCTGACGTTGCGCTCCAGGTTCGCCCGACTGATGATCTGCACGTGCGGTCGCAGCCGGCGCACGTAGATGGTCAGATAGATGTTGGTGGCATCATCACTGGTCGTGATGATGGTAGTGGGGGTTTCCTCGATGCCGGCCCGGAGGAGTACGTCGAAGTCGGCGGCCGAGCCGACCACGGTGTCGCCGCCCTTCACGCGGGTCGGATCCTTCTCGATGATGCGACAGGCGATGCCACGCTCCTGGAGGGCCGCGGCCGCGGCCCGGCCGACGCGGCCGCCGCCCAGGATCAGCACGGGCCCATCCGGCAGGTTGTAGATGGCGGTCAGCTCGTCGAAGCTGTGGAACTGGGCCTCTGACCCGGCCAGCACCAGCATGGTGCTGGACTCGAGCACCCGGTCGGGCGCGGGCAGGTGGAACGCGCCGCGCGCCCACAGGCCGACGACCGTGAGACCGGTCGCCGCCCGCAGCCAGCCGTCACCCAGGGTGCGGCCCACCATGGGGCTGCCCGCCACGGGCGCCTCCGCAATGAGCAGCTCGCCGAACCGGCCGATCACGTTGGTCCGGGAATCGTCCGCCACCGTGCGTCGCGCCAGCGAGCGCCCCAGCATCTCCGTCAGCTGCAGCACGTGCGTGGAGCCGGCCAGCTCCAGCACGTCCACCGATTCCGGCGCCCGGGCGAAGGTGACGATCGGCACGGTCTCGCTGACCTCGCGGACGGTGAACGCAATGTTGGAGTTCATGAAGTCGTCCGCGGTCGCGACCACCATGGCCGCGTCGCCCGTGCGCAGCCGCCGGTAGGTGGCGATGTCGTCGCGCTCGCCGACGACCACGGAGATGCCCTGGTCGTGCAGCTCCAGCGCGCGGGTCAGGTCAGGCTCGAGCAGATAGTACCGCTTGCCGTACGCCTGGAGCCGCTCGATCAGCGCCTGCGAAACGGGATCGTACGTGACCAGTAGCACGTGGCCGGCGACGTCGGATGGCACCTCGCGCGGGGCGCGGGAACGACGCTGTTCCTCCAGCCAGGGCGCGTAGAAGAACTCGACGAACGTGAACGGCAGCACCACCAGCAGGAACATCACGCCCGAGACCAGCACCACGATCGAGAAGACACGACCGATATCCGATTGAAAGGTGATGTCGCCGAAACCCAGCGTGGACATCACGGTGAGCGTCCAGTAGAAACCCGTCACCCAGCTGTGTTCGCCGCCCCGGCCCTCCACGTCCATGAGCACGTGAAAGAGCACCGTATAGGTCGCGACCAGCAGCACCAGCAGCAGCAGGAACCGGAACAGCAGGCGCAGGTTGCGCCGGCTCGCGCCGGTGTGCAGGATGGACGCCAGCTGTGAGGTCAGGAACTTCATGGCCACCGCCGCTCGCTCGAACGTTCAGCCCGGCAGCGGCACAAGATACGGCACCGGCTGGCCAAAGCGTACCCGCGGCCGGAAGCCGGCGCTCCGGGAGACGTGGTCGCTGCGACCGGCGGGTGCGACCAGGCGCGGTGCCCGCGACTCGCCCGCCTCCGCTACGCGCCGGGCGCGCTCACCGTGAGCAGGAACGTCGCGGCGTCCTCCGCGGCCACCGCGTGGCGGACGCCGGGCGCGAGGCTCAGCAGCTGGCCGGGGGCCAGCTCGTGCACCACCCCGGCCACACGGAAGCGAATGCGCCCGTGCAGCGGCTGCACCGTGATCGGGCCGTCCGCGTGATGCTCGGCGATCTCGCCCCCCGGGGCGAGGGCCACCAGCGTGACCCGCAGCGGTCCCGACTTGATGAGCGTGCGCGCGTTCCGCCCGTTGCGGCCGAGCGCGTCGGCGGTCGTCGCGTGCGCGCTCTCCTGCACCAGATCGTGGACCAGCACCTCGCCAGCCAGCGGTCGGTCGATCGATGGCATCACGCCTCCCTGGGTTGAGCCTGTTACGCCGAGCCGGACGCGTTCTTCCGGACCAGCACGCGCCAGGTCTCCGGGCCGTCCTCGAGGTAATCGAACGTGAACGCGGCATCGCCGCGCGTCGCCTTGAGCGTGTAGTACATGCACTTCGGGTCGTGGTCGACGACCAGCTCGAGCGCCTGTCCGGAAGCGAGCCCCTCGTAGGCCCCCATGATCCGCTCGAAGCGATCCTTCGGCTCGACCGGCCGCACGTCCAGCGCCACGTTCGTCGCGGCCGCCATCACGTCCCCGCCAGGTTCACGAGGGTGCGGTCGTGCGCCTTGCCGCCGCAGCCCCAGCCGCCGCGCCGTCCCAGCCAGATCTGCCAGGCGACTTCGTAGCGCCGGCTGCCCGGCGCCAGCGTCAGGCTCCCGGCGTACCCGGCGAGCGCGAGGCGTCCCATCAGCGCGCCCACTCCCCGGCCCTCGTGCAGCACCGCCTCCGGGCCTCCGCCCCGGAGGCAGATGTGACGCAGGCGTGCGCCGCGCGCACCGAGCAGCGCGTCCGCGTCGTCCGCCAGCGGGCGCTCGCCCGGCGCCGCGTCCCACGCCACCGCGAGCCCCAGCGACGTGACCACCCGGGCGTCGTGGCGCGCCCCGGCGCCGCGCACGACCACCGCCGCGTCGACGCCCGCCTCGACCAGTCGACGGGCACGCAGCGCCCGGTGCGTGACGTCGCCCGCACCGTCGAGCAGCAGCGTCGCGCCGAGCGCTTCGCCGAGCCGCGCGAGGCGCAGCGTGTCCTCCTCCGCCGACGCGCGGTACACGGCGATCTCGACGCCGACCGCGCGCGCCTGCTCGGCGGCGAGCACCCCGGAGAGCGCATCCTCCAGCTCGACACCGTGCCCATCACCGGCGCGCAGCTCCAGCACGGCCAGGCCGCGGCGCACGCACGCCGCGATCAGCTCGCCCAGGCCGGCATCGCGCGCGGCCGCGGAGCTCAGTCCCAGGCGCATCATGGCGCCGTCCTCGAGATCGCCACGCGCCAGACCGCCGGCCCCTGCTCCAGGCACTCCCAGCCGAACTGCCCGGCCTGCTCGTACTCGAACTGGTAGCGCAGCGGCCTCGGGTCGTGGTCGTTCACCAGCACGAACGATTCGCCCGGCGCGAGCGACGCGAACGTCTGGAAGATCGTCGGGTGCTTCTCGCGCGGCGGGATCACCCGGACGTCGAGCATGCGTGTATTCGTCATGATCGTCTCACCATGTCAGGTGTTGCGGTAACCTCGAGATGTCGCGGTCAGGGCGAGGCGTGCCGGATGAACAGGCGCACCACGCCCGGCTCCTGCTCGCGGATCTCGTACGTGAACCCGCGCTCCGCCAGCTGCGGCAGCAGGAACTGCGGCACGCGTGCATTCAGCTGAACCAGCGTCGCACCGGCGGGCAGCTCCGCCAGCGCCGCGAGCGTGCGCAGCATCGGCTCGGGCGGCTCCAGGTCGCGCACGTCGAGGACGCGCACGTCGTCTTCAGCGTCGCCTGCGCCGGGCGCGGCCGGCGTCGGATCGCTCCCGGCGGGCACGGCCGGGGCCTCGGGATAGAACCAGACCCGCCAGTCATCCCCGGCGAGCTGCTCGGTCCAGTGCGCGAATCCCTGCTTCTGCATGACGCCATAGAGCGGCACCGGCTCGAAGATCGCCCGCAGCGCGAGCGCCCCGCCCTCGGGAATCTCGCGCCGCGCCGCCATGATCCGGCTGAACGGCTCCTGTCCGTTGCGGAGGTCTTCGCGCACGTCCAGCTGCACGATCTTCGACTCCGGAATCGCGGCGAGTGCCGCCGGCGTCTCTCTCTTCGTGTCGTTCATGGGCGACGTCCGCTCCCCTTCGGTGCCGGTACCCGCCGCGCGGCGCCGCTCGTCGGCACTGCGCAGCCGGCGCATCATCTCTTCCAGCTTCATCACCAGCCGCCCTCGCGGATCCGCCCCGGGTGCCATGCCGGCTCCCAGACCAGGTTCGGGTCCACCCAGCTCACGCCCGGCAGCGGCCGCACCGCCTGCACGATCGCGCTCGTGATGTACTGCTCCATCGGGCACCCCTGCGTCGTGAGCGTATAGGTCACGCGCACCGTGCCGTCATCGGCCACGTCCACGCCATAGACCAGCCCCAGCGACACGATGTCCATGCCCACTTCCGGGTCGATCACCAGGCGCAGCGCCTCGAGCACCTGGTCGCCGGAAACATCGCCGTCCAACCGGTTCACGGTCGCGTCCTCGACAGCACGAGCATCTGCAACGCTTCGATCGCGGCGCCGCACAGGAACAGCAGCGCCCCCGCGCGCGCCCCGGTGGCGCTGCCCAGCACGACTGCGCCACCCAGTACCAGGGCACCGAGCATCAGCAGCGCGCCGGCCGCGAACGCGGGACGCGCCGCATACAGCTCGGCCACGCGCGGCACCGGGCGCCGGCCCGCCAGCGGCCCGTACCGGTGGAACCACACCAGGAACGGCACGATCTTGTAGTAGTGCGCTGCCACGAACACGCTGATCCCCAGGATCACCACCAGCACGTACGCCGTGGCCAGGCGCGCCCCGCCCGCCGCGACCAGCACCGGCCCGGCGAGGCCGAGCCCGATCGCGAGCAGCAGCAGGCCGCCCGCCGCCAGCCGCATGCCGGGATCGAGATCGCGCCGGTACCGGTGGGCATAGAACTGACGCGCCTGCATCAGGAACGACGCGAGCCCCGCCGCGATCAGTGCGCCGGGCAGCCAGCGGCTGATCAGCGGCGGCGCGTGGTGCAGCACCGCGAGCACCGCGGCGCCGCTCGCGATCAGCGCGACCGCCGCCTTCGCCCAGCGCTCGCTCGCTCCGTGGCTCAGCAGGAACATCGGCAGCAGCCGGTGCGCCACGCCCACCATCACCAGCAGCACCCAGCCCGCCAGGGCGACGTGCAGGTGCGTGCCCAGCGCGTTCAGCCGACCGCCGCCCAGGTAGCCCCAGCGCAGATTGCCCGCGAGCGCGCTGCCGAGCAGCACCGTGACCACCAGGAAGACGTCCGCCCAGAGCAGCGCCCACCAGGTCACGTCGCGGCGGGTGGCGCGCCCCAGCGTCACTGCCAGGTTTCCGGCGAAGAGCAGCAGGCCCGTGCCGAACAGGGCGGCCCCGGAGAGCATCACCGCGGGATGGCCGGCCACCAGGCCGCCGATGAACACCACCAGGCCAGGCGCGTACAGCGCGAACGTGACGTGCCCCAGCCGCACCGACCGGATCGGCTCGCCCAGCGCCACCGGCACGAACTGGTAGAGCGCACCCATGATCGACGTCGTGATCCAGCCCAGCGTGAACAGGTGCGTGATCCCGGTCACCCGCGGCGCCAGGTAGGCGCCCGCCGCCAGCTCCGGCGCCGCCAGCACCAGCCCCAGCGCGCCCGCCAGCAGGAAACCGAGCGCCGCCGCGAAATGCTCCCCCGGCAGCAGGAACGGCGGCGCTTTCTGCGCCGCACCCAGCGGACCCGTCGACGGTGCGCCGGCCGGCGAAGGGGGGGCCGGCGCGCCGGGCACCACCGTGGGCTCCGGCTCCGGCATGCCCTGCCCCCTCGCACGGCCCTGCGTGGCCGGGATCACGGGCGCGCCCCGGCGCGGTACGAGCAGGCGGCGTGACCGGATGGGATGTAGCTCACCCGCGTCAGCTTCTCGCCGAGCAGCTCCGTCACGAAGCCCACCTCGGCCCGGCACGGGACCATCGACACCTCCACCAGCTCGCGCACCGGACAGTGGCACAATCGCAGCATCGGCCCCTCCGCCGTGTCCTCCACGTGCGCCATGTACCCCAGCTCCGAGAGGATCCGCGCCACCTCGTCCAGCCGCGCCCGACCCTCGAGGTGCGCCACCCGCGCCAGCGCAGACTCGCGCCGCGCCCCGATGTAGCCCCGATAGAACTCGCTCAGCAGCTCCTGCTGGCCCGCCTGCGCCAGATACGACGTCAGCGCCTGCAGCACCTCGCCCTCACGACGCGGGAACAGCGACTCGGCCGCACTCGTCAGCCCGAACACCGTCTCCGGACGCCCCGGCCCGGAGCGCACCCCCGGGCCCCGGCGCACCAGGCCGTGGCCGAGCAGCGTGCGCAGGTGCGCCCGCACCGTCTCCACGTTCAGCCCCAGCTCCGCCGCCAGCCACGGCGTCGTGGCACTGCCGCGCCGCTTCAGCGCCTCCAGGATGGAGCGCTGGCTCTCGCCGAGTCCGGGCGCGTTCAGGGCAGCGGGAGTCGCCATGGTTGTAACGCTAGCGCCTGAAGGCGAGTTTATCAAGACATTTAACTTGAAATCCTCCCGGAAACCGGCTTCCGAGCTCATAATCGCCGCGGGTGAGTGTCGAAACCGGACGACTTCCACGCGGAGGCCCCGCCTCGTGGCGGCCTTTACGCGCGCCGGGCAAGAGGAGAGATTACCTGGACGTCCTCGATCGACGCCGCGACGGAACCAGGCCGCACACCGGGCGTGCATACAGCCTTTTTCCGAGCCCGCCCTCCGTTTGACCCGGGAGACTCTCGATGCCAGCAGCCGCCTTCTTCGCCGCCCTGCTCGTCTTCGCGGTCGGGGCATGCGCGACCAGCTCCGAATCGGGCACCTCGTCGCGGCCGACACGCATGGTCGGCCTGGCCGGCGGGGACGCGGAGATCCAGCTGCAATCGGAGGTGCTCGAGAACCAGAAGATGATTCCCGCGGCGCCGGCGGAGGTCTGGGACAAGCTGCTCCTGGTGTACGCGGAGCTGAACCTTCCCATGGCGCAGGTCGATTCGGCGACGATGACGATCTCCAATCCCGCGCTCCAGGTCCGCCGCGAGCTTGCCGGACGCGCGCTGTCGGTCTACCTGAACTGCGGGATCAACCTGACGGGTGAGATCGCGAACCAGCGGCGGATCAGAATGACCCTGGTGAGCAGGGTCCGCCCGGTTGCCGACGGGGCCACGGTGCAGACCAGCCTGCAGGCGGGAGCGCAGACCGATGGCGGCGCGAGCGCCGACGCGGTCGCGTGCAGCTCGCGGGGCGCGCTGGAGGAGACGATCGCCCAGCGCGTGCGCGGCCACGTGGCGGTCGAGCTGCTGACGCCCTCGCCCTGAGCGGCGGCCGGATCCGACGACTGCGGTTCCGGGCCGGCGGTCGTCGAGGCCAGCCTCCGCGCGGCGGGAAGGTGGCCGGACGGGAACGCGCCCGCGTTCCCGTCCGGCCTCTTCGGTTGCCCGCAGCTGTGGTTTGACCCCCGTTCCCCCCTCCGCCATTTTCCCGCCCACGAAGCCCGTACCCGTGAGGGAAGATCCCATGAGTCGAGTCATCCGCGTCGCGCATTCTCCGGATTCCGACGACGCGTTCATGTTCTACGCGCTGGCCGAGGGGCACATCGACACGGGCGACCTGGAGTTCGTCCACGAGCTGCAGGACATCGAGACGCTGAACCGGCGGGCGATGGCCGGTGAGCTGGACGTCACGGCGGTCTCGATTCACGCGTATGCGTACATCGCGGAGCGCTACGCGCTGCTGCCGCACGGAGCGTCGATGGGCGAGGGTTACGGGCCGCGCCTGGTGGCGCGCGCACCGCTGGGCCGCGACGCGATGGCCGGACGCACGGTGGCGGTGCCCGGCAAGCTCACGTCGGCCTACCTGGCGCTGCGTCTCTTCGAGCCTAACGTCCGCCCCATCGTGGTGCCGTTCGACCAGATCATCGAGTACGTCGCCGAGGGCAGGGCGGAGGTGGGGCTGATCATCCACGAGGGGCAGCTGACCTATCGCAACGAGGGTCTGCACCTGGTCGCGGACATGGGCGAGTGGTGGTCCGAGGAGACCGGGGGTCTGCCGCTGCCGCTCGGCGGCAACGTGATCCGCCGCGACCTCGGCCCCGAGCTGATGCGCAAAGTGTCGCGCCATCTGCGCGCCTCGATCGCGTACGCGCTGGACCACCGGGCCGCGGCCCTCGCCCACGCCCGCCAGTACGGGCGCGGCCTCGACGAGCACCAGACGGACGAGTTCGTGGGTATGTACGTGAACCGGCGGACGCTCGATTACGGTCCGGACGGCCGGGAGGCCGTGCAGCTGCTGCTCGACCGGGGTTACGAGGCCGGGATCATCCCGCACCGGGTGAAGGTGGAGTTCGCGGAGTAGCGCTCGGACCGTAACGTCGCCCGCGCCACTCGATGCGCCGTCCGCGCAGCGCGCTGCGGAAGAAGAGCAGCGCGGCGACCAGGGCCCCTGCCGGATAGAAGAGCGTGGCGAGGGGCGGCACGCCGAGCTCCAGGTTCACGATCAGCCAGCAGGCCAGGCTCGCCACGGTGGCCGCCAGGCTCCAGCCGAGCGCGCCGCCGCCCAGCACGCCGAACAGCGAGAGCACGAGCACGACCGGCGGCACGGTCCACATCGCGAGCAGGGTCAGTCCGATCAGCCAGGGCGCGAGCGGCGCGAGCATCGGCCCGACGGCGTTTGCCGAGCCCAGCGCCAGGTTCTTGGTCCAGCCCTCGATGATGCCGCCCAGCGACCGGTACATGCGCGTTTCCATCAGGTCGTCGGCGTGCGCCAGCGCCATGCGACCGCCGCCCGCGACCACGGCCTGCGCGAGACACAGGTCCTCGGCGATCTCGTGCCGGACGCGCTCGTGCCCACCGATCCGCTCGTACGCCGCCCGCCGGAACAGCATGAACTGGCCGTTCGCGATCACCGCGCGCGGCTTCTTCGTGCGGCTGAGCCGCTCGAGGTCGAAGTAGCGGGTCGAGATGGTCGTGAACATGATCGGCAGCACCACGCGCTCCCAGAACGTCAGCATGCGCTGGCGCGGCAGCACGCTCACCAGCTCGGCGCCCAGGTCGTCGAGCGCACCGACCGCGTGCCCGAGCAGGCTGTCGTCGTGACGCGTATCCGCATCGGTGAACAGCAGCAGCTCGCCCTTCGATTCCGCCGCGCCCTGGGCGCACGCCCACGACTTGCCCAGCCAGCCGGCGGGCAGCGGCCGGCCCTCCAGCAGCCGGAGCCGGCCGTTGCTGCGCTCCCCGATCAGGCGCACGATGTCCGGCGTTCCGTCGCGGCTCTCATCGTCCACGACGATCACCTCGTAGCGCGGATACGTGCTGTTGAGCAGCGTCGCCACGCACGCGCTGATGTTCTCCGCCTCGTTGCGGGCGGGCACGACGATCGACACCAGCGGCCCATCGTCCGGGTGCGGCGGCCGAAAGCGTCGCACCGGCCAGCGCCGGTGCATGAGCAGGGGCAGCAGTACGGCGGCCAGCAGCCACGGCGCGGCCGCGAGCAGGTCCATTCCCTCAGGCATCATCACCTGCCTCCATGGTCGATCCGGATGCGACGCACCGAGTCCGGGATGCGCCGCGTCGGCGGGCTTGCCGCGCCGCGACCGCCTGCTTGCCGCGCCGCGCGGGCCGCGTCTACCTTCCCGCGGTGAGCACGCACGACTGGCGCGCCGAGTTCCCGATCCTGGCGCGGAAGACCTACCTGAACTCCTGCTCGCTGGGCGCGCTCTCGAGGCGTGCGCTGGCGCGCATCGGCACGTTCCACGAGGAGTGGCACGAGTACGGCGCGTCGGCCTGGTACGAGCTGTGGATGGGGCGCCTCGCCGAGCTGCGCGGCCGGGTCGCCGGACTGCTGCACGCCCACGACCACGAGGTCGGCCTCGCGGCCAGCGTGTCCGCCGGCCTGGCGACGATCGCGTCTGCCCTCGATTACCGCTCCCGGCCGCGCGTCGTGGTCACGGATCTCGATTTCCCCACGCTCGCGTACGCCTGGATCAACCGACCCGATGTCGAGCTGGTGCGCGTGCCGAGCGATGACGGGTTTACGGTCGAACCGCAGCGCGTCGCCGCCGCGGTCAATGAGCGTACTGCGCTGATCGCCACCAGCCATGTCTTCTTCACGACCGGCGCGATCCAGCGGCTCGCGCCGCTCGCGCGCATTGCCCACGACGCCGGTGCGCTGCTGCTGATCGACGCCTACCAGGGTCTCGGCCAGGTGCCGCTCGACGTGCACGCCGAGGACATCGACATCCTGCTGGGCGGCCCGCTCAAGTGGCTGCTGGGCGGCCCCGGCCTCGCGTACCTCTACGTGCGCGCGGCGCTGATTCCCGAGCTGCGGCCCACCGTCACCGGCTGGTTCGCGTCGCAGGACCAGTTCGCGTTCGACATCGGCGGCTTCGCGCACCGCGAGGACGCGCGCCGGTTCGAGCTGGGTACGCCCGCCCTGCCCACCGTGCACGCGGCGCTCGGCGGACAGGAGATCATCGACCAGGTCGGCGTGCCTGCCATCCGCCGGCACAACGCCGCGCTCACCGACCTGCTGCTCGCGCGGCTGGACGCGGCGGGCATGCGGGTGCGCGGCCCGGCCCAGCCCGACGAGCGCCGTTCCGCGATCGTCATGATCGAGCATGCCCGGCCGGAGCACGCCGTCGCCCGCCTGGCGGAGCAGGGCGTCATCGTGGACTCTCGACCCGGCTACGTGCGCGTCTCGCCGCATTTCTACAACACCGAGGAAGAGATCGACCGCTTCATGCACGCATTGCAGGGCGTGAGCGGATGAGCGATGTGCCTTCGGGCGGACCCGCTGCCAACGCCTCCCCGCCCAACGGCGACCTGACGCTGCGCGACGCGCAGCGCGCCGTGGACTCGTACATCGCCCAGTTCGCCGAAGGATACTGGCCACCGCTCGCGAACCTGGCCCGCCTGGTCGAGGAGGTGGGCGAGCTCGCCCGCGAGCTGAACCACCGTTACGGACACAAGCCGAAGAAGCCCGCCGAGCCGGAGCAGGACCTGGCGCTCGAGCTCGCGGACATCCTCTTCGTCGTCATCGCGCTCGCCAACGAGCAGCAGATCGACCTGTCCCGGGCATTCGAACGCGTGCTCGCGAAGTACGACGTGCGCGACCGCGACCGCTGGACGCGCCTCGACGGCTGAGCGCTCGCCCGCCCGGTGCGCACGCCGCACGCGCGCGCAGCGCGGCCCTCGACGCTCCATCAGCCGGCGCGGCTCACGGCACCAGCACGATCTTGCCGAACTGCGCGCCCGCCTCGAGCCGTTCGTGGGCGTCGCGCGCCCGCGCGAGCGGCCAGACCACGTCGATGACGGGAGCGAGCGCGCCGTCGAACACCAGCGCCATCACCTGAGCGAACTCCGCGTGCGTGGCCATGGTGGTGCCGAGCACCTCGATCTGCTTCCAGTACACTACGCGCAGATCCAGCGTCACCTCGAAGCCCGTAGTCGCGCCGTAGACCACGAGCCGCCCCAGCCGGGCCAGCGAGCGCACACACCCGGTCCAGGTCGCGGACCCTACCGAGTCGAGCACCACGTCCACGCCGCGCTTCCCGGTGTCGCGCCAGACCTCCTTCGCGAAATCCACCCGCTCGCGGTCGTAGACGACGTCCGCGCCCAGCGCGCGCACGCGCGCCCCGTGCTCGGCGGTGGTCACGGCAAACACCGTGGCGCCGGCGTGCTTCGCGATCTGCACGGCCGCGGAGGCCACGCCTCCGGACGCGCCCGTGATCAGCACGCTCTCCCCGGTGCGCAACCGGGCGCGGGTCACCAGGCCGCGCCAGGCGGTCAGGAATGCCAGGGGCGCGGCCGCCGCCCGCTCCATGGCGAACGCGTCCGGCACCCGCAGCAGGTTCCCCGCCGGCACGGTCACGAACTCGGCGAAGCCGCCCTGCGTGTGCTCGCCCAGGATGCGGTACCGGGCACAGAGCGGCTGCTGCCCCCGCGCGCACCACTCGCAGCGACCGCACCAGAGCGACGGGTTCACGACCACCCGGTCGCCGGCGGCAACGTCGCCCACGTCGTCGCCCAGGATCTCGACCGTCCCGGCCACGTCCGAGCCCCCGATGTGCGGCATGGTCGTCTCGATGGGCAGGCCGCGCCGAACCCAGAGGTCGAGGTGGTTCATGGCCGCCGCCGCCACCCGCAGCTGGACCTCGCCGGGCCCCGGCTGCGGCCGTGCCACCTCCTCGATGCGGACCACCTCCGGGCCGCCGTGCCGGTCGAAAATCGCCGCTCTCACGCCTCGCCTCCGCCGCGCCGCCGGACCGGCGGCCGCCACGGCGAAGTTACGCCGCGGGGTGCGCAGCGCAAAACGGCGCGGCGGTTGCAGTCCTGGCGGCTTGCCCCCACCACGGTCGAGACCCAGCTTCCGCGCTACCATGGACAGTCGTGATCCCGCCGGACCCGATGACCTGTTCGAGAGCATCGAGCGCACCGCCTGGGAGAGCCTACCCGAGGACGACGACGAGCCAGTCGACCTGCTCGCGGCCGCCGGCGCGGCTCCCGCCGAGGAGGCCCTCCACGACCTGACGCTCGGCGGCTACATCGAGAAGCACGAGCGGGTGCCGGCGTTCGAGGGCGCGGACGGCCAGCCGTATACGGTGGACGTCGAGATCGAGCGCGTCGAGGAGGGGGAGGACCACGTCGCCTTTCTCATCTTCGTGCGCTGGGCCGCCACCGGCGCCGGGATCATGGACCACCTGGAGAGCGGCGACGTGGCCACCGGGGCCACCGAGGCGGACGCCCGCCGTGCCGCGCTCGAGCTCTCCCTGTTCGAGGTGAAGGCGGAGCTGGACCGGGCCATCGAGCAGCGCCGGCTGGCGCTGGAGGGGTGATACATGCTGCGCGAGCTGTTGATCTTCATGAGCCAGAGCGACGCGCTCCGGCGCATCTCCATGAACGCCCCGGGCGCCCGCACGGTGGCGCGCCGGTTCGTCGCCGGCGAGTCGCTCGACGACGGTGTCGCCGCGGTGCGCCGGCTCTGCGATGCCGGCTTCCTGGCCACGCTGGACTACCTGGGCGAGTCGGTGGCCAGCCGCGACGAGGCGCGCGCCGCCGCCGATATGTACCTGCGCATGCTGGAGCGGCTCGCCAGCGAGCAGCTCGCGAACGGCGAGCCCCTGCAGACGCGCGCGAACGTCTCGCTCAAGCTCACCCAGATGGGCCAGGACATCCGGGCCGAGCGCAGCACGCCCTGGCCCGCGACCTGGCCGCTGCCCGCGCGGGGCATGACTCCCGATGGCGACGGTCCGTTCGACAACGAGTTCCTGCGCACCAACGTCGGCCGCATCGTCGACCGGGCCCGCGCGCTCGACATCATGGTGCGCTTCGACATGGAGGACAGCGTCCACGTCAATACCACCCTGGACTTCGTGCAGTCGCTCTGGAACGAGGGGTACCGCAACATCGGCATTGTGCTGCAGTCGTACATGATCCGCGCCGAGCACGATGCGCGCGTCGCCAGCGCGCAGGGTATGCGCGTGCGGCTCTGCAAGGGCGCCTACAAGGAGCCGGCCGAGGTGGCGTTCCAGGACAAGGCGGACGTCGACCGCAACTACGTGCACGTGGCCACCGCGCTGCTGCGCGAGGGCACCTACCCGGGCATCGCCACGCACGACCCGGCCATGATCTCCGCGGTCCGTGAGGTCGCGCGCAGTCATGGCATCGACAGCGCCCGCTACGAGTTTCAGATGCTCTATGGCATCCGCCGCGACCTGCAGCAGCAGCTGATCGCCGACGGCTGCAACATGCGCGTCTACGTGCCGTTCGGCGAGGCCTGGTACCCGTACCTGATGCGTCGCATGGCGGAGCGTCCCGCCAACATGATGTTCATCGTGAACTCGGTGCTGCGCGAATCGCCGCTCGGTGCCCTGTTCGGCAACGGCAAGCGGTGATGGAGTTCCTGCGGGTTACGGAGATCTTCCACTCGATCCAGGGCGAGAGCACCTGGGCGGGCCTGCCCTGCACGTTCATCCGCCTGACCGGCTGCCCCCTGCGCTGTGTCTGGTGCGACACGGAGTACTCGTTCCATGGCGGTGAGAAGCTCACCCTGGACGCGATCATCGCGCGCGTCGACGAGATCGGCACGAAGCTGGTCGAGGTCACCGGCGGCGAGCCGCTCATCCACCGGAACGCGTTCGTGCTCGTCGAGCGCCTGCTCGAGCGCGGCTGCACGGTGCTCGTCGAGACGAGCGGCGCGATCGATGTCGCGCCGCTCGATCCCCGCGCGCACAAGATCATGGATCTGAAAGCGCCCGGCTCGGGCGAGGCGGCCCGCAACCTGTGGTCCAACCTCGACCACCTGACCGCGCGCGACGAGCTCAAGTTCGTGCTGCAGGACCGCGCGGATTACGAGTGGGCGCGGACGGTGATCCGGGAGCGCCGTCTCGACGAGAAGGTCCGGCGCGGCGAGCTGCGCGCGCTGCTCATGTCGCCGGTCTGGGATAGCCTGGACTTCAGGCAGCTCGCCGAGTGGATCCTCGAGGACCACCTGCCCGTCCGCTACCAGCTGCAGCTGCACAAGCTGATCTGGGGAGCGAACGTCCCGGGCGTCTGAGCGTCCGACGCTCCGCCGACGGGAGCGTTCCCTTGGCCATGCGCGCACCCATGGCCTCGCGCCGCTGGGCGTAGTGCAGGGAGGTGGCGGATCGGAACAGCCGGGACTGGCTACCTCAACGCACAGACATCGCCGACCAGCCCGCCGCGGAGCACGAATCCACTGTGTCCGGGCGCGACCGGTGCCTGCTCGACGCGGCGCACGCCGGCCACGAGCTGGGTCATGAAGTCGGCCATTTCCGGTGTCATCTCGCTGGTCGCGAAGGGCGCCCCGTACAGCTCGCGTACCAGCCACCGCCCGGCATCCTCATCGCCCAGCTGCCTCACCCGGTTGAGCGCCACGCCCCGGGCGCGGGCGTTCGCGGCCTCGAGCACGATGCGGCGACGGGCGGCCTCGAGCTGCTCATCGTAGGCGCCGCCGGGCGCACGGCAGGTCCAGTCATCGACCGCGCGCAGTCCCGCGTCGCGCGCGCCCGTGACGCTCGCGAACGCGCTGCGCTCACGCAGCGCCCAGCGCTCCGGCGCGAACGGCTCGTTGCGCGCCTCGGGCAGCTCGGCCTCGAGCACGCGTCGGGCAAGGTCGTAGGAGCGCAGGCCCCGGCCGGTGCCGTAGTGGGTCAGGAACCACGACCGTGTGTCCGGATAGACCGGCGCGACCACGTCCAGGATCCGGATCAGTGCGTCACCCGCGGTGCCGGACAGCTCGGGTGGACGCACCGTGCCGTATCCCGTGAGCAGCTCGTCCTGCACGCTGCTCAGGTAGCCGTTCATGCGGCCCTGGCGCGACAGGGCGGCCGCGACGAACCAGTCGATGTTGCGGGCGAACACCTCGGCGGGACGGCGGGCGTGCGCGGCGATCCGCTCGGATGCGCCTTCGGGCAGGGTGACGCCGGCATACAGGTCCTGCAGTCGGAGCGCGAGCGGATCGCGGGCCCGGCTCTGCGCGGTACGCGTCGCGCGGTCGGTCGCGTAGTCGCCGCGCACGTTGTAGCGGCGCAGCGCCACCTGCCAGTCCAGGTCGTGGGCGATCTCGTGAGCGATCGTGCCCACCGCGCTCGCGGGCGGCAGGATCAGCCGGCGGCGCTGCGGATCGTGCAGCGCCATGGTGCCGTCCTGGCGCGGCCCGTGGTCGAAATGTACGCGCAGCCCGCGCACGTCGAGGGCGGGCAGCACCAGCTGCATGTCGGCGATCGCGATCTCCAGCATGCGCCGGTAATAGGGCCGCCACGTCGCCGGCACGTCGTCGGCGAACGTGACCCCGGCAAGACCGAACCGCTCCATCAGCTCGCGCGTGGATGGGCCGCCGAAGCCCGGGAACCAGACCTCCTCCTGTGCCAGCGGCCGCAGTCCGGCCGCCGCCCACAGCATGGCCAGCGCGGGTGCCGCATCGAGCGCGTGCACTCGCGCGAGCGCCGCGTGATGCGCGACCAGCTGCTCCTCCGTCGCCGCCTCGCTGAACGCGCGGCGGCGCACGAGCTCCTCTTCGCCGATGCCGAGCGCCGAGGTCAGCTCCGCGTAGTAGCCGCGGGCCGCGACCGTCACGGGCGCGAGCGGCGGCATGCCCAGCGAGTCGGACGCCGTGAGCAGCACGCCGGCCGCTGCCGGCGTGAGTGGCGACGACCGCACCCCGGTCAGCCCATCCTCCGCCGCGCGGCTGCGCAGGCTCAGCTCGCGCAGCGCCGTCGCCAGCCGCGGCGCCAGCTCGAGCGCCTGACGCTCGACCGTGTTGGGCATGGGCGCGAGCGCGGGTGCCTCCACCCGGAACTCCCGGTGCAGCCGGCGCTGCCGAAGCAGCACCAGCGGATCCATCCCGCTGACTCGTGCACTGTCGAGCAGCCGCGTCGCATCCGCGCGTGCCAGCTCGCGGTCGCGGGTGAGCGCTGCGACGCGCGACGCAATGCGCGGCGTGTGCGGCGTGAGCACTCCTTCGGCGGCGGCCAGGGCATACGCGAGCCGCACCGCGAGCTCCCCCGCGCGCGGATCGCTCGCCTCGCGGATCGCCGCCTGGATCAGGCGCAGGTGCTCGGCGCCGCGCGCGCGTGATCCCGTGACCGTGCGCTCGCTCGCCCCCGCCAGCGTGACCGGATCGATCTCGTAGGCCTGCCCGGCGGCCGTGCGCGCCAGCAGCGCCCAGCCGAGCTGCGTGCGGGTGGAGTCCGCGAGGCGCGGGTCGCGCAACGCGTAATCGATGAGGCGGAAGGGACTGCCCAGCCCGAGTCGCAGGCGCTCCAGGTACCCCAGGGCGATCGCGGTCTGCTCGTCCGGTGCGGTCGATGCCCGGGCCGCCGCATGCCACCGGGCAGCCGCTTCCCGGCCCTCGGCGATGCCGGCGCGCACGTCCGGTCCCACGCCCGCCGTGGGCGCCTGATCGCACCCGGCCAGCACCATCGCGCCGGCCAGGAGCAGCAGCCCCAGGGGTCGTGAGAGATTCGGCATCGAACGCTCCCGGTTCAATGAGTGGCGTGCGCCTTCAGTCCCGGACCGCTTCCCGGATCGCCCGCAGCAGTCGCGGCCATACGGGACGTGCCCAGCGGACATCGGCGTCCGCAGCAGCGGCGAGGAACGTCGCCCGCGGCTCCGGCCGCTCCCGCAGGAACGCCCAGGCGGCCGCGCCCGCCTTCTCGGCGTTGCACGGCCGGCAGCTCGTCACCAGGTTCCCCTCGGACTGGTCGCCTCCGCGCATCCGCGGCTCGACGTGGTCCAGCGTCAGGTCGGTCGCGGGGAAGAGCTGGCCGCAGTACACGCACCGGAAACGGTCCCGGCGGAACACCCGTTCGCGTCGGCCCGGCGGCTCACTCGCTCGCACCCCCATACTACCCGCCCTGACAGGGCTGGGTCCGGTTGGATATCGCGTTTACCAGCATGGATTTCGACGATCGGAGACTCGACCTGCTGCGGCACGCGCTCGCGGCGCGACCCGCGTACGCCGCCGAGCGCAGGCCCGAGCTGCGCGAGGCGGCGGTCGCGCTGCTGCTCCGACCCCGCGAGCAGCTCGAGGTCCTGCTCATCCGTCGCGCCGAGCGGGAGCGCGATCCCTGGTCGGGACACGTTGCCCTGCCCGGCGGCCGGCGCGATGCCGCCGACCAGGACCTGCTCGATACCGCCCTGCGTGAGACGGAGGAGGAGATCGGCGTGCCGCGCCGCCTCGCCCGCCTGCTCGGCCGGCTCGATGACCTCGCGCCCCGCTCCCCCCGGCTGCCCCCGCTCATCATCGCGCCGTGGGTGCTCGCGGTGCCCCCCGAGACCGAGGCCATGCCCGACGCGCGCGAGGTCGACGCCGCCATCTGGGTGCCGCTCGACGCGCTCCGCAGCGAGCAGGCCATCTCCGAGATCCTGATCCACGCGGGCGACGATGCGCTCCGCTTCCCCTCACTCGTCTACCGCGAGTACGTGGTCTGGGGCCTCACCCACCAGATCCTGACCCAGTTCCTCGATCTCGCGTACGAGATAGGGCTGTAACGGTTAGGGATAGGGATAGGGAGACGACCTTCCTATCCCTATCCCCATCCCTTCTTCCTACGTCAGCTCGTCCACCCGCCTGATGATCTTCCCCACGATGCCGTACTCGACCGCGGCCTCGGCGCTCAGCCAGAAGTTGCGCCGGGTGTCGTCCTCGATGCGCTGCACGGTCTGACCGGTCCGCTCCGCGAACACCTTGTTGAGGCGCTCGCGCATGCGCAGGATCTCGCGGGCCTCGATCTCCACGTCCGCGGCGCTGCCGCGCATGCCGCCGGCCGGCTGGTGCAGCAGGTAGCGGGTGTGGGGCAGCGAGTATCGACGCTCCTTGGGCACCGCGACGTAGATCAGCGCACCGGCGCTCGCCACCCAGCCGGTGCCGACCATGTTCACGGGCGAGCGGATGTACTGCACCATGTCGTGGATCGTATCGCCCGACTCGACGTGTCCGCCCTGCGAGTTGATGTAGATCGTGATCGGCTCGCTGGAGAGCGAATCCATCGCGAGCAGGTGGCCGATCACATTCGCGGCCAGCTTCTGGTTGATCTCGCCGCTCATGATGAGCGTGCGCGACTTGAACAGCAGGTTGCGCGCGTCCTCGGTCAGCGCCGTGGGTGTGGTGCGCGTGGTGTCGTCGCGCGCCGGCTCTTCTTCCTCGTGCTCGGGATCGCCCGGCACGTCCGGATTGGCGTTTGGCAATGGCACGTCCAGCCGCGCGTGCAGCTGCTGCATCCCCGGTATCGTCATCCCCTCATCCCTTCATCTCGTTCACGGTTCCACTGAGGCGCGCCGCCAGCCCCGGCTGGCGCACCCCTTCACTGATACCCGCGAGCTCGGCACTCTCGGGGCGCGGCATGCCCGTGTCCCGGTCGGCCAGCGCACGCTCGGCCGCCGCGTCGACCTCCGCGCCGACCTCCATTTCGATCTGCGAGAGGCGCTCCCGCTCGATGCCGCGACTCGCCAGATGCTCCTCGTAGAGACCGATCGGGTCGAGCCGACCCCAGTGCTCGAACAGCGCCGCATCGAACGTGGTGCGCGCCTCGGCCTCATCGTGCGTCGCGTGGCCGCCCATGCGGAAGGTGTGGGCGACCAGCAGCGATGGGCCGCCGCCCGCCCGCGCCCGCTCGACCGCTTCCGCGACGGCCGCATACACATCTAGCACGTGGTTGCCATCCATCGCCTCGCAGGGCATGCCGTACATGCGGCCCCACGCATGGAAATCCCCCGTGTGATGCTGGTCGAGCCGCGTGCCGAGCGCCACCTGGTTGTTCTGGATGATGAATACGGCGGGCACGCGCAGCACGCCGGCCAGGTTGAGACCCTCGTGCACCGCGGCCGTCTTGGTCGAGCCGTCGCCGATCCAGGTGAGCGCCACCCGTGCCTCGCCGCGCTGCCGGAACGCGAGCGCCACGCCGGTCGTTACCGGCACCATGTCGCCCACGTGCGAGATCGGCGGCAGCACGCCCCGCGACGGGTCGCCGGTGTGGCCGTCCCGCCCACCGTTCGGCGCCGCCGCCGTGCCCAGGTAGCCCGCGAACAGCTGCTCCAGGGGCATGCCCATCTCGTGAAGGGAACCCTGGTTGCGGATCATCGGAGCCACGTAGTCGCGTGGCTGTTCAGCCCCGGCGACCCGGTCTCCGGGTCCGCGGTTCAGGGCATGCACCGCGCCAATCGTAACCGCCTCCTCGCCCGTGCCGAGCCACGCCTTGGAGATCACCCCGCGCCGCACCCAGCGCTTGAGCGCATGGTCGTGCAGGCGGAAGCGGACCATCCCTGCGTAAAGGTCCAGCAGCGCGCGCTCGTCGAGCGCCTCGATCCGGCGCTGCCGCGCCGGGTCCGCGCGCACCCGCTCGCCGTACGCCGCGACCAGATCGGCATCCGGCTGCCAATTCACGTACTCCGGCGGATCGACCGCCGCATGCCTTTGCATTTCCCAAACGTACAGATGCTGGAGGTATGTGGCCAAGTTTCAACGGCGGGCGGGGGTGGGGGTGGGCGTGGGGGTGGGGGAACGGCGGGTGCAGGCGGGTGCGGGAACAGCGCCGGCATGGTGGGCCGGGCGGGGGGAACTGCGGGGCCCGCTGGCCGGGCGAACTGCGCGGGCAGGGTCGCCGGGCGGTGCGGGCAGGGGGCGCGGACACAACGGCCGGTTGTGCGCAACCCTCCCCCACCCGATTCCCCCCGAAGCTCCCCCACCCCCACGCCCACCCCCACCCCCGCCCGCCGTCAATCCGTTTCTAGACCGGCAGGGCTTCCACTTCCTGAATCGCCCGGGAGATGCGGGCGGCGGTAATGTCCAGGTCGGCGCGGGAGGGGATCGGGGCGTCGGGCACAGGCAGCTGCAGCGCGAAGGGCTGCCCCTCACAGACCGGGATCAGGTGCAGGTGGAAGTGCATGACGTCCTGGCCGCCGGCGCTGCCGTTGGCACTGAAGAGGTTGATCGCCTGGGCGGATGCCGCCCTCTGGATGCCCGGAGCGAGCCGGCGGGCGACCGCCAGGCAGTGTGCGGCCAGCTCCTCGGGCAGGTCGAAGAGCGTCGGGAAATGCTCCTTGGTCGCGATCACCGTATGCCCACGGCTCATGGGCTGGATGTCCAGGAAGGCGAGGGTGCGCTCGTCCTCGTAGACCACGCTGACCATCTCCTCGCCGCCGATGATACGGCAGAATACGCAGTGCTCGTCCACCATGGGCTCCCCCGTTGTCGCGTGATGTCCCCAGTCCCGCCTTGCAGGATGCAGGCCGGACGACGCCCCCCTTTTCACGCCCCCGCCGCCGCACCACATTTCGGGCCGCGCAGTGGAGGCCCGGGAGCAATGGCGTCGTCCGAGAAGGAAATCGAAGACACGGAGTTCGAAGGCGACGTCGTGGCGGCCCTGCCGCTGGCGTTGCTCGAATCCGTGCGCACCCATGATCGTCCCGGCGAGGTCCTCGAGGACGAGGATCTGACGCTCAGCCTGCCGCGCCGGTTCGGCATGTCCGACGTCATCCGCAGTCAGATCATGCGCTACGAGGCCGCGGAGCGCTCCGGCAAGTCGGTGCGTCTGAGCGAGGTGCTCGGTCTGGTCCGGCTGGTGCTGCGCCGCCCCGACGCCGAGCTGATCCTGCGTGAGACCGGCGGGCGCATCGCCGAGTGGCGTTACCGGCGCGTGCCGGGTGCGCTCGCGATCCTCTACCGCAAGCTGCCGCTGCGCGCTGCCCTGCTGCCGACCGCACGCGCGGCGCGCCGTCTGTTCGTGGAATTCCGTGCCGGCAACGGCGTCACGGTGCACCGTCACCCGTTCCTGGTGCGCGTCACCGAATCGAACAGTGGGCGAGTGGATGGCGGCGGCGTGACCTGCGCGCTGTTCACGGCCGCGCTCGAGAAGCACGCGCAGCTCTACACCCGGCGCAGCTGGTACGTCGTGCACACGCACTGCCGGGCGCAGGGCGGCACGCACTGCGAGTGGCAGGCCACCGAGGTCACCACCGACACCTGACCGCAGCCCGGCGGACGGGCCGCCGGCTCAATCGGCCGCTTCCGGCGGCGCCCGTCCCGGCCCGGATGGCGTCGCGCCCGCATCCGCCGGCACGTGCCCGACCTCCGGTCGCGGCGACGCGGACTCGGGCGGCTTGCCCATGAGCACGCGCAGCTCCTCACGGTCCACGACTTCCTTCTGCAGCAGCCGTTCCGCCAGCACCACGAGCACTTCGCGGTCCGTGCGCAGCATCTCCAGCGCGCGCTGATACTCCGCACGCAACAGCCGCTGCACTTCCCGATCGATCAGTCGCGCGGTCGCCTCGCTGTACTCGCCGCCGGTCGGCTCGCCCGGCTGCAGGAAAGTGGTCGGGCGACGCTGGAACGTGACCGGACCGAGCGCCTCCGACATGCCCAGCTCCGCGACCATGCGCCGCGCGATCTCGGTGGCGCGCTCGAGGTCGTTGCCGGCGCCGGTCGAGATCTCGTTGAAGATCAGCTCTTCCGCGGCGCGCCCGGCGAGCAGCACGGCGATCCGGTCCTTGAGCTCGCGCTGCTGGATCAGGTAGCGGTCGTCGGTGGGCAGCTGCTGCGTGTACCCGAGCGCGGCCACGCCCCGCGGGATGATCGAGATCTTGTGGACCGGGTCGGCGTACTGCGCGCGCTCGGCCACCACGGCGTGTCCCGCTTCGTGATAGGCGACGATCTCCCGCTCGCGCGCGTGCACCAGCCGGTTCTTCTTCTCCAGCCCCGCGACGATCCGGTCGATCGCCGCGTCGACGTCGTTCATCGATACCGAGTCCTGGTCATCGCGCGCGGCGAGCAGCGCGGCTTCGTTCAGCACATTCGCGAGGTCGGCGCCGACGAACCCCGGGGTGCGGCGGGCGACGGTCTCCAGGTCGACATCGTCGGCCAGCATCACGTCCGACGCGTGCACCCGCAGGATCGCGATGCGGCCCTGCAGGTCCGGCCGGTCCACCACCACCTGCCGGTCGAAGCGGCCCGGCCGGAGCAGCGCCTGGTCCAGGATCTCGGGGCGGTTCGTGGCGGCCATGATGATCACGCCCTTGTGCGGATCGAAGCCGTCCATCTCGACGAGCAGCTGGTTCAGCGTCTGCTCGCGCTCGTCGTGCCCGCCCATCGGGCCGCCGGCACCGCGCGCCTTGCCGAGCGCGTCCAGCTCGTCGATGAACACGATGCACGGCGCCTGCCCCTTCGCCTGCTCGAACAGGTCGCGCACGCGGGCCGCGCCGACACCCACGAACATCTCCACGAACTCGGAGCCGCTGATCGAAAAGAACGTGACCCCGGCCTCCCCGGCGACGGCGCGTGCCAGCAGCGTCTTGCCCGTCCCCGGCGGCCCGACCAGCAGCACACCCTTCGGGATCTTCGCCCCGAGCCGGGCGAACTTCTCCGGCGTCTTCAGGAACTCGACCACCTCGACCAGCTCGCGCTTCGCCTCGTCCGCGCCGGCCACGTGCTCGAACGTGACGCCGGTCCCCTCCTCCCCCATGATGCGGGCGCGGTTCTTTCCCACCGTCATCACGCCCTGCGCCGGGTTCATGCGGCGCAGCATCCACACCCAGAACAGGATCAGCAGTCCGATCGGCAGCAGCCAGCCGAGCATCTGGCCGATCACGCTCCGCGTCGTGCCCTCGTACTCGACGCCGGCCGCTTCCAGGAGCGGCACCAGCGTCTCGTCGTTCGGCACGGCGTGCGCCGTCCAGACCTCGGGGCTGCCGCGCGGGCGGAGGCTGTCCCGGACGGCCGCCCGCACCACCTCCGGCCCGATCACGACGTGGGAGACCTGCCCCGCCTCGATGCGCCGCTTCAGCTCGCTGTACGGGATGCGCTTCGACTCCGCCCGCCCCAGGATCACGTTCACGCCCACCAGGAACGCGAGCACCGCGAAGAAGTACAGCAGCGAGAAGCGGGTGCGCCGGTCGCGCATCATGGGCGGCCCGGCGCGGCGCCGGTCGGAGGCGTCGCGGCGCTCCTTCTGGCGGCGCTCTTCCGCTCGCTTGCGACGGTCTTCGGTCATGAGCCCGCTCGGGGGGCAAGGACCGGACCAGCGAAGGACGCGACGCAGGCTCGCGCGGCCGGTCCGCCCTCGGCCACCGCTGGCCCACGGTCGCCCCGCCGCTCTCCCGCGGTTGCGCCGGACGTTTCGGCGACCTCTGGTCACGTGGTGCCCGCGGCCCGATCTTACCCGCCCGTGCAGCGCCCATCCGGCCTGCACGCTGCACCCGCACGCTGCGATGGCCGAGACCCTGAAGTTCGCCGTGGTCGCGTTCACGTCGCTGATCGCGATCGTGAATCCGCTCGGTGCCGTGCCCATGTTCGTGGCGATGACGGCGTCGTATACCGGCGCCCATCGGGCGGCGACGCTGCGCCGGGCCATCCTGACGGCGCTGGTGCTGCTGTTCGCGTTCACGCTGATCGGGACCTGGATCCTGCGCTTCTTCGGGATCACGACGCAGGCGTTCCAGATCGCGGGCGGCATCATCTTCTTCGGCATCGGCTGGGACATGCTCCAGGCGCGCCGATCGCGCGTGAAGACCACGCCGGAGGAGGAATCCGAGGGCGCGCTCAAGGAGGACGTCGGCATCATCCCGCTGGGCATCCCGACCCTGGCGGGTCCGGGCGCGATCACCACCGTGATCGCGCTGAACGGCCAGGCCGACAACCTGATCCAGTCGGCGGCTGTCTACATGGGTATCCTCGGCACCGTGGCCGTCAGCTGGATCACGCTGGCGGCGGCGCCGGTGCTCACCCGGCGCGTCAGCCAGACCGGCATGAACGTGTTCACCCGGCTGATGGGCCTGCTCGTGACCGTGATCGGTGCCCAGTTCGTGATCAACGGCACCTCCACCGTCGTGCTCGACATCGTGGCGCGCATGCGCGCCCTGCGCTGAACGGAACGTGATGATTCGATTTCCTGGTGTCGCGCCCCGCCGCGCGCTGTCACTCTGCCTGCTGCTTTCCGGCTGCACGCTGCCCTGGCAGTCCCGGCCCGCACCCACGCCCGCACAGGCGGCCGCCGCGGCCGGACCGCAGGTCGCGCCCGCCGACGCCCGCGTCGAGGTGCTCTGGGACTCCTGGGGCGTACCGCACATCTACGGGCAGGACGACGCCGCCGCGATGTTCGCGTACGGCTGGGCGCAGATGCGCAGCCATGGCGACCTGCTGCTGCGCCTCTACGGCCAGGCGCGCGGCCGGGCCGCCGAGTACTGGGGCGAGGCCTACGTCGAGTCCGACACGTGGCTGCGCACCAACCGCGTGCCCGAGCGCGCCGTCGAGTGGCTCGGGCAGCAGCACGCCCACGAGCGCGCCCTGCTCGACGCGTTCGCGGCCGGCATCAACGCCTATGGCCAGCAGCACGGCGACAGCGTCGACGCCGCGCTCCGGCAGGTACTGCCGGTCAGCGCCGCCGACGTGCTCGCGCACGTCCAGCGCGTCGTGCACTTCACGTTCATGACCAGTCCCGGCGAGGTGATCGGCGTGCAGCGCGCGCTGGACCGTTCCGGCGCCGGCTCCAACGCGTGGGCGATCGGTCCGCGGCGCAGCGCTTCGCGGCGCGCCCTGCTGCTCGCCAACCCGCACCTCCCCTGGGACGATCTGTTCACGCTCTACGAGTCGCACCTGGTCACGCCGGAGCTGAACGCCTATGGGGTGAGCGTCGTCGGTTTCCCGGTGCACGCCATCGCGTTCAACGACTCGCTCGGCTGGGCGCTCACCGTGAATCCACTCGATGGCGCGGACCACTACCGGCTCACGCTGCGCGGCGACGGCTACCTCATGGACGGAGAGCTGCGCGCGTTCGAGAGCGAGCCGCAGACGCTGCGCGTGCGCGCCGCCGACGGCACGCTCGCGGAGCGCGCCATCACGATCCGCCGCTCCGTGCACGGCCCGGTAGTCGCGCAGACCGCGCAGGAGGCGGTCGCGCTGCGGGTTGCCGGCCTCGATGCGCCCAACCTGATCGCGCAGTTCTACGACATGGCGCGCGCCCGCAACGTGGAGCGCTTCCAGGCCGTGCTCGCACGCCAGCAGCTGCCCATGTTCAACGTCGTCTACGCGGATGCGCGCGGGCACATCCTGTACGTGTTCAACGGCCGGCTGCCGGTGCGCGCGACCGGCGATGCGGCGTACTGGCGCGGGCTGGTTCCCGGGGACACCAGCCTCACGCTCTGGCAGGAGGTGGAGCCCTACTGGCGCATGCCGCGCCTGCTGGACCCCGCGACCGGCTGGCTGCAGAACGCCAACGATCCGCCCTGGACCGCGACCATCCCCATCGCGCTCGACCCGCGCCGCTTCCCGACCTCGCTGCCTGCCCCCGGGATGAGCTTCCGTGCCCAGCGGTCCGCGCGCATGCTCGCGGAGGATGCGAGCATCACGTTCGACGAGCTGGTCGCCTACAAGCACTCGTCGCGGCTGGAAGTGGCCGACCACATGCTCGAAGACCTGATCTACGCGGCGCGCGCATCGGGCAGCGCGGCCGCGCGTGAGGCCGCTGACGTGCTGGAGCGCTGGGATCGCGAGGCGACCGCGGAGAGCCCCGGCGCGGTTCTGTTCGAGGCGTTCTACCACCTGTTGCGCCGGCAGCCGTACCCGGGCGGCTCGCCGTTCGCCGTGCCCTGGAGCGTGCGTGCGCCGCTGGCGACGCCCGACGGTCTCGCGGACCCGCGCGGCGCGGTCCGCGTGCTCGAGCAGGCCGCCGCCGATGTGCGCGCGCGTCACGGCGCGCTGGACGTCGCCTGGGGCGACGTGCACCGCCTGCGACGTGACACGCTCGACCTGCCGGCGAGCGGCGGACCGGCCGCACTCGGCAGCTTCCGGGTGCTCGACTTCGAGGATGCGGCCGATGGCCGCCGGGTCGCGACCGCGGGTGACTCCTGGGTCGCGGCCATCGAGTTCGCGGAGCCGATCCGCGCGCGGGCCGTGCTCGGCTACGGCAACGCCAGCCGGGTGGGCTCACCCCATCGCACCGACCAGCTGCCGCTCGTCGCCCGCCAGGAGCTGCGCGACGTCTTCTTCGCGCGCGCCGACGTGGAGGCGAACACGGTGGCGCGGGAGTGGTTCTAGCGGCGGACGACCCGCAGGATATGGCTTGTGATGACGGGGCCGGCCGCGCTTCTCAGCCATCGCTCGCCGGCAATTCGAACACGCAGGCCGTCCGCTCCGCCACGCCCTCGAGGTCGCGCGGCACGTCCAGCCGGTACGTCGCCAGCAGCGTCATCCCCTCGGGCGAGAAGTAGGTCCGCCCGGCATCCGCGGCGAGCACCAGCGCACCCTGCGCGGCGGCGCGGCGCAGCAGCGCGAGCTGGCGCGGTGCCTCGCGCTGCTCGTAGGCGAGGTCGCCACAGAGCACGACATCGAAAGCATCGACGCGCTCGGGCTCGAGCGTCAGGTCCGCGAGCAGCGGCTCGATGGTGACGCCGTTCGCCTGCGCGGCACGCAGCGCGGTCGCGAGCGCCCACGGATCGATGTCGTTGGCGACGACGCGGGCCGCGCCCCCGTGCGCCGCCGCGATGCTCGCGATGCCGCCGCCCGCGCCGAGGTCGAGCACGCGCCGGCCGCGCACGCGCTCCGGCGCGTCGAGCAGCATCCGCGCGAGGGCGGCACCGGCCGCCCAGGGATAGGCCCAGAACGGTGCCGGCAGCACCATGCCGGCGGCGCGCTCGGCCGCTTCCCACACGGCGACCAGCGACCGGGCATGGTGCACCTGCAGCTCGGGGCAGAGGGGCGCCGGCCGCAGCGGCGCGTGGGCATCCAGCACGGCGGCGAGGAGTTCGGGGGCGGGAGCGTGCCGGTTCACGCGACGTCAGTGCGTGCCGCGCGGCGACGGCGGGGCCCGGCCGCCGTACACCTGCACCACGTACCAGGTGCGTTCCGCGCCGGCGGCGACGCCCGTGCCCACCAGCGAGTACGCGCCGTTCAGCAGGTTCGTGCGATGGCCCCGCGAGCCGAGCCAGCGCCGTACCACTTCCTCCGCCACGTCGCTGCGACCCGGCACCTTGGCCAGGTTCTCCGCCACCCGGTACATCCCCGGCTCGACGCGAGCGACCCGCTGCGTGACCGTCTCATAGCCGCGTCGCCGCGAGGTGTGCGACAGCTCGTCCCGACGTGCCAGCTCGACCGCGAAGTCACGCGCCGCGGCTGACAGCGCCGCATCCGCCTCGAGCGCAACGACCCCTGCGCGCGCGCGGGCGCGGTTGCCCGCGCCCTCGATATGCCGCGCCAGAGCTTCATCCAGTGATGCGATCTCGCGGGCCGGCGCGACCTCGGGATTGGCCGGCAGTACGTACACGCCGCACCCGGGCAGCTGCACGGCCACGAGCATGATCAAGGCTGCGGCGCGCCGTGTCACGGAGGGTCTCTTCATTCACCGCTCTCGTGCGTCCCGTGGTGGTCAGGCACCGGCGCGTCCGTCGCGCTCGTGCAGTGCGGCCGCGATCCAGCGCGCCAAACCCATGATCGTGAGCGAGGGATCGACCGATACGCTGCCCGGCACCGCCGCGCCATCGGCCACGTAAAGGCCGCGCACGCGATGCGCCTCGCCGGTCGGACCCGCGAACGAGTCGGCCGCGTCGGTACCGAGCGGCGCCGTGCCCAGCAGGTGCGAGCCGGCCACGAACTGCACGTTCGGCTGTACCGACCGCAGCCCGATCTTCGTGCGCACGTCGGTCTCGCTGCGCACCACCGTGCCGTAGACATCCGGGATCCAGACCTCCTGCGCACCCGCTGCCAGGAATATGCGGCTGGCGTTGCGCAGGTAGTCGAGCGCCTTCTGCTGGTCCACGCCGCGCACCCGGAACTCGGTCCGCCTGATGCCGTCGTCGTCGAGGAACACGCGGCCGGGGTGCGTCTCGTCGATCACGCTCATCACCGAGCCGAGCCGGTGATACTTCGTCATCCGTTCCGTGTGCGCCGCGCCGGTGCCGTTCAGCATCACGGCCGCAATGCCCGGAGACTGGTGGTTACACAGCATGATGTAGCCACCGCCAGCGTAGGCACCGCGCGCATCGCGCCGCACTTCCCGGAACTCGTGCACCACGTACGCGCAGGGGATGCCGGTCTGGTTGTCGATGGTGCGCCCGAAGTCGGCCCAGACGAAGAAGTGCGGGTTGATGTAGAGGCGCCGCCCGACGGTGGCGTCCTCGAGGTTGCGCAGCAGCAGCTCGGCGGTCCCCAGCGCGCCGCCCGCCAGTACGACCCGGTCAGCCGTGATCCGGAACCGGCTCTTCTCGCGTTTCGTGGCCCGGTCGAGGAGCACCCCTTCCACGCCCCGCACGCGGCCGGCATCGACCAGGATCTGCTCGGCCCGGGCGTCGCTGTAGACTCGGCCGCCTCGCTTCGAGACGCGCGGAATCGTCGTGATCAGCTGCGACATCTTGCGGTTGTACGCGCAGCCGAACTGCGTCCACCCGCAGCTGATGCAGTCCACGCGCGCGGTGGGCGCCGCGTGTCCGTCGAAGCCGAGCGCGGCGCAGCCCGCCCGCACCAGCCGGTTGTTCTCGTTGAACAGCTCCTCGCCGGCGACGTGCACGCCCAGCTCACGCTCGATCGCGTCCCAGTGCGGCGCCAGTTCCGCTTCCGTCATCCACTCCAGGCCGTGCTCCGCCCGCCAGCGCGCCAGCCGGTCGGCGGGCGTGCGGAAGGAGTCGCCCCAGTAGTGCACGGTCGAGCCGCCTACCGCCTCCGCGTAATTCAGGAAGACCGCGTTGTCGGTGCTCGCGTCCAGGCCGCGCCGGCCGTTGAAGTCGGCCATGGCATCTTCCTCCCGCTGCGAGAATTCCTCGGCGCGGAAGAAGCCACCCTTCTCGACCAGCACCACGTCCCAGCCCCGCTCCGCCAGGTACGCCGCAAGCGTGCCGCCGCCGGAGCCGGTGCCGACCACGACCACGTCGGAGCGATCGCTCACCGCAGCGCTGCGTCCGGTGCCCTGGATGATCATGCGACGCCCCTCTGCCCCGACCCCGGGGCCCCCGGCGCCCGAAATGCGCATCCGGATGCCGATTCTCGGATGGGCCGCAGGCCCGGCGAGCGCGCTGAGCGATACCGGCGGTTCGCCCGAAGTGCGCATCCGGATGCCAATTCTTCGATGCGCCGTGGGCGCGGCGAACGCGTCAAGGGACACCGGCGGTTCGCCCGAAATGCGCATCCGGATGCGCATTCCCCGAACTCGAGCTGGCCGCCCGCCCGGATCACGCGATCTCCCCGAAATCGACCGGGTAGGCCGCGATCTGCACGCGCTCCGGCCAGGGCCCGGTGAAGCCGGTCAGGGCGCGCGTCTCCGGCAGGATGTAGGCGAAGTAGACGACGAAGCCGCGCAGCGCCTGGTACGCCGCGCGCCGCAGGTTGAAGCGGCTCCCGGCCCAGCCATCCAGGTAGGCGCGACGCTGCGCCGGCGTCAGCGCGGTGAAACGGCGAGCCCGGCCGCCCAGCGGCGTCGCGTGCTCGATCAGCCCCAGCACGGTTTTCATGTCCGCGCGCATGGGCTCGCCGGCCAGGGCGAGCTCGCGGTCCATGGCCGCGGCCACCGCGGCGGCGCTCACCGGCACGCCGACCAGCAGCGCCTCGGCCGCGGCGCGCGCCACCGCGTACTCCTTCTCGGTGAGCGCCTGCAACGTGTGCCCGTCGGCGTCGGCCTGCGGGTAGTCGCGCGCGCAACCCGCCGGCAGCAGGGAAACGACCGCAATGGCCGTCGTGCCGCCGGCCGCCGCGCGTAGAAACCCGCGCCGATCGACGTCACCCTGCAAGATCGTTTTCGCACGCTTTCTCACCATGGCTCCCCGTCGAAGCTAAGCCCAGCCGGCAACTCAGCGGAAGGGGAAGAAGATCGGGATGACGAGCGTCGCGACGATCAGCATGAGCAGGTTCAGCGGTCCGCCGACGCGGATGAAGTCGCTGAAGCGGTAGCCGCCCGGTCCGAAGATGAACGTGTTGGTCTGATAGCCGATGGGGGTCATGAAGCTGTTCGAGGCGGCAAGCATGACCGCGATGACGAAAGGCATGGGCGAGGCGTCGAGGGCAGCGGCGACGGCGATGGCGATCGGGGCGAGCACCACAGCCGCCGCGTTGTTGCTTATCAGCTCCGTGAGCAGCGACGTGAGCAGGTAGAACATGGCGAGCACGCCGAACAGGCCGAGCGGCTCGGTCAGTGCGAGCAGGCGCGTGGCGATGAGCCCGGCGGTGCCGGTGTTCTGCATGGCGAGCCCCAGCGGGATGATCGAGCCGAGCAGCACGATCACCATCCAGTCGATCTCATTATAGGCCTCGTCGGGCGTGATGCAACCGGTCACGAACATCGCGACCACGCCCAGCAGCGCCGAGACCAGGATCGGCATCACCTCGAAGGCGGCGAGCAGCACCACGCCGACAATGATGGGCAGCGAGTACTTCAGCTTGCGCAACCGTTTGGCGGGGAGCGCAACCGTGCCGAGCAGGGCGAGGTCGCCGGTCTCGTGCAGTCGGCGCAGCTCGGCCGTGGTGCCGCTCACGAGCAGGATGTCGCCGGGGGCAAGGCGGGCGTCGCGCATGGCGTCATGGAACGCCGCGCCGTGCCGCTGGATGCCGAGCACGGGCAGGCCGTAACGGTTGCGGAAGTTGAGCTGGCGCAGCGAGCGGCCGACGGCGGACGAGCGCGGCGTCACGATGACCTCGGCGAGCGCGGGACCGCGGCTCTGCGCCTCGCCCGCCCCGCGCTGCTCCTGTACCCGCAGTCTCGGCTTGGTGCCCGCGATGCTGAGGTGCTCGTGCTGCTCGATGAGTGCGATATCGGCGATCCTGCCTTCGACCACGAGCACGTCTCCAACGTGGATGATGACATCGGCGTGCGGGAACGGAATGCGTTCGCCGGCGCGATCGATGCCGATCACCTGCAACCCGTAGTTCCTCGCGAAGTTTGCGTCCCGCAGCGATCGCCCGGCCAGTGGCGATTCAGACTCGACGACGAGACCGGTAAGGTACTCGCGCAGCTCGTACGTCTCGATCAGATCGGTGCCTGCCTCGCGCGACGGCGTGAGCCAGCGCCCGACGGTGAGCAGGTAGGCCAGGCCGACCGCGGTCATGATCAGCGCGGGCGGAGTGATGTCGAACAACCCGATCCGATCCAGACCGAGGTCCAGCACCAGGCCGGCCACCAGCAGATTGGTGCTGGTACCGATCAGGGTCAGGGTCCCGCCCAGCTGGCTCCCGAACGAGATCGGCATGAACAGGCGGGAGGGCGATACACCGAGCTTCCGGGACAACCCGTGCACCATCGGAATGATCACGACGACGACGGGCGTGTTGTTGATGAACGCGCTCAGGGGGACGACGAGCCCGAGCGAAACCAGCAGCAGCCCGAATTCGCCGCCCCCCGCCACGCGCTCGGCCCAGCGACTAAGGATGTCGATCGCCCCGGTACGCAGCAAGCCGGCCGACAGAATGAACATGGCGGCGACCGTCACGACGGCCTCGTTAGCGAAGCCGCTGATGCCTTCGCGGGGCGTGACCAGGCCAGTCACGATGAGCGCGACCATCACTATGATGCCCACCAGGTCGACGCGCAGCCGGTTCCAGATGAACAGGCCGAGTGCGCCGACGGTGATCAGCAGCGTGAGCAGGACCTCAATCGTGAAACCGGACGTCATCGCACCTCAGGCCGAAGCGGCGGGTTGGCGTTGACGCCGGCCGGGCGAGGGCCCTCCAGCGCGCGTCGCGTGAACGCCGGACGCGGGGCAGTCTCCCGGCGCACCCGGTGCCTCATGAGCCCGTGTCGCCGAGCGGCACCACCACGACCGGACAGGGCGTACGCTGCAGGATCCCGTGCACGGTGTCGCCCAGCACCAGCCGCGCGAGCGCGCTCCGGCCGCGCGTCCCGACCACGATGAACCGGGCGCCCAGCTCGGTGGCGACGTCGGCCACGCACTCCTCGACCTTGCCTGCGACCACGCGGCTGCTGACCGGCAGGCCGGCCAGGTTCGTGGCGATGAAATCGCGCAGCGCGAGCTCCGCGTCCGCCAGGATTCCCTCCTCCTCGCCGCCGGGGCCCATGCCCGCCTCCGCACCGCCCACCTCGACCGGCGCGATCTCGGTCGCGACGTACAGCACGAGGATCCGGGCGCCCATGGACCGCGCCAGGTCCGCCGCGACCGTGGTGGGCGCGGTCGAGGAGGGTCCCAGCCGAATCGCCAGCACGATCTCACCGCTCATGCTTGCCTCCACTGTTGCCGGTGCACCGGAAGAATGCACCCGGCGCCCCGGCCCGACCAGCTACCCGGCCTGGGCCGACCAGCTACCCGGCCTGCCAACCGCCCGGTGGCGCGCCGCGCCGGCGCGCTCGCGCGCCCTCCCGAGGCACGTTCCGGACCTGGGGTCGCCCGTCCCGCGCCACCTTCCGTATGTTGCCGCGATGAAGGCGATCCGCTTCCACTACCGCCCCGCCAGCTACCTGGCCACCCGCTACGCGCGACGGCATGCCGGACGGGTGGCGCTCTCGAGACTGGGGAGTGTACGAGCGGACGAGGTCGAGCCGCCGTCCCTCCCGGGGCCCGACTGGGTACGCGTGCGCACCACGCTGAGCGGCATCTGCGGCTCCGACCTGTCGGCCCTCACCGCGCACGACAGCTTCACGCTCGAGCCGTTCGGCGCCTACCCCTTCACGTTCGGGCACGAGAACGTCGGCACGATCGCGGAGGTGGGGCCGCAGGTGGCCGGCGCGTGGCGCGTCGCCGACCGCGTCATCGTGAATCCCATGCTGGGCTGCCGCCAGCGCTCGATCGAGCCACCCTGCCCGCCCTGCGGCCGGGGCGAATATGGCCTCTGTCGTTACACGGACCGGGGCACGCCCGGGCCGGGGCCGATGATCGGCTACTGCCCGGGCACCGGCGGCGGCTGGTCCGAGAGCTTCGTCGCCCACGCGAGCCAGTTGCACCCGGCCGCGGAGCTGC
>DATHVV010000145.1:0-59527 GCA_035461105.1 Longimicrobiales bacterium
GCGTCGCGGGGGCCCCGCGCCCCGGCGCCCCCGCCCCGTCCCCGCCGTACCCCCGCCGTGGACCCGCCGTATCCCCGCCGTACCCCCGCCGTACCCCCACCGCCGTCACCCGCCGTTCCCCCGCCCCCACGCCCACCCCCACCCCCACCCGCCCGTCCAGTCACAGAGCTCCACCTGCCCGCCAAGTGCCGGCCGGCGAGCCGCCATTCCCCCGGCCCGCTGTTCCCAAAGCCCCGCCACCCTCTAACTTGCACCTTCCCCTACTTCCACAGACCCGGAGCACCGCCATGTGGCCGCTGCTGATCCTCGTCGCGATCGTCCTCGCCGTGTTCGTGATCTACAACGGCCTGGTGAAGCTGAAGGTTGCGGCCGAGAGCGCCTGGGCCGATATCGACGTGCAGCTGAAGCGTCGCTACGACCTGATCCCGAACCTGGTGGAGACCGTGAAGGGCTACGCCGCGCACGAGCGCGGCACGCTCGAGGCGGTCATCGATGCCCGTTCCCGTGCCATGAGCGCAGTCGGTCCCGCCGAGAAGGGTCGGGCCGAGGGCGAGCTGGCCGGCGCGCTCAAGTCCCTGTTCGCGCTCGCCGAGAACTACCCGCAGCTGCGCGCCGCGGAGAACTTCGGCCAGCTGCAGGGCTCGCTCGGTCAGATCGAGGACGCGATCCAGAACGCACGCCGCTATTACAACGCGGTCGTGCGCGACTACAACACGCGCCTCCAGCAGTTCCCCTCGAATCTGGTCGCGCTCAGCTTCGGTTTCCGGCAGCGCGAGTTCTTCGAGGCCGGCGAGGAGGAGCGCACGGTCCCGCGCGTCAGCTTCTGAGCGCGCTCGACGGTTGCGAGGCACGACCATGACCCGTCTCCCGAGCGTGGCTCTGCCCTCGGCTCTGCGCCGGGCGGGTCTCGCGGCGCTGCTGCTCGCGGTCCTGCTGGCGGGCGGCGCCGGCCCGCTGGCGGCCCAGGGCCGCTCGCTCGACATCCGCGACTTCTCCGCGTCCATGACCGTGCGCCGCAACGGCACCATGATCGTGCGCGAGCAGATCACGGTGCACTTCGACGGCGAGTGGAACGGGATCTACCGCACCATCCCGCTCGAGTACCGCACCGAGCACGGCCTGAACTACACGCTGCGGGTACGGATCCGCGGCGCGCGTGACGATGCGGGCGCGACGCTGCGTCACGAGCTGGATCGTGAGCGCGGCAATCTCCAGGTCAAGATCTGGGTACCGAACGCGCGCGATGCGGTGCGGACCGTCACGCTCGAGTACGAGGTCAGGAACGGGCTGCGCTTCTTCGAGCAGCACGACGAGCTGTACTGGAACGTGACCGGCACGGAGTGGAGCTATCCGATCCGCGCGGCCAGCGCCGAGGTGTACCTGCCGCCCGAGGTGACCGGCATCCGCACCACCGCCTATACCGGCGCGTACGGGGCCGCGGAGAGCGAGGCCGCGACCGAGCAGGTCGGCAACATGGTGCGCTTCCGCACCACCCGCGAGTTGGGGCTTCGCGAGGGGCTCACCATCGTGGTCGGCTGGGACCCCGGCGTGGTCGCCCGGCCGAGCGGCTTCGCGCGTGCCGCCGGCTTCGTCACCAGCAACCTGCTGCTGCTGGCGCCGCTGCTCGTGGGCTTCGGCATGCATGCGCTCTGGCGCCGGCACGGACGCGACCCGGAGCTCGGCTCGATCGCGGCCCGTTACGAGCCGCCCGAAGGACTGACCCCGGCCGAGGTCGGTACGCTGCTCGATCTGCGCGTCGACATGCGCGACATCACCGCGACGCTCGTCGACCTGGCGGTGCGCGGCTACGTGCGCATCGAGGAGACCGACCGCGCCCAGCTCTTCGGCCTGATCTCCTCGCGCGACTACGTTTTCGTGCGGCTCATGCCCGAGTCCGCGTGCGTCGACCTGAAGGAGCACGAGCGCGACCTGCTGGACGCGCTCTTCACCGGCGGCAGCAGCGTCCAGCTGTCGGAGCTGGAGAACCGCTTCTACAAGCGCCTGCCCGGCGTCAAGGACAGCCTGACCGCCGCGCTCGTGCGCGACGGCTACTACGTGCACAACCCGCACACCGTGCGCGCGCTCTTCCTGGGCGCGGCCGTGCTCGTCGCCGTCGTGATCGTCATGTTCGGTGGCTGGCTCGCGGCCCGGCATGGCACCGCGCCCGCCACCGGCATCATCGCCGGCGTGCTGAGCGGTCTGGTGGTCGCGATCGTCGGCTGGTTCATGCCCGCCCGCACCGCGCGCGGCACCCAGGTGCTGCGCGAGATCCGCGGCTTCGAGGAGTTCGTCGAGCGCGTCGAGCTGGACCGCATGACGCGGCTGGTGGACCGGCCGGAGCTCTTCGAGAAGTACCTGCCGTTCGCCATGGCGTTCGGCCTGGAGAAGCGCTGGGCGCGCGCGTTCGACGGCATCTTCACCGAGCCGCCGACCTGGTACCACTCGCGCCATGCCGGTCCGTTCCGCACCGGCATGTTCATCTCGGACCTGGGGCGCATGTCGCAGGCGACGTCCTCGACGCTGCGCTCCGCGCCCCGATCCTCCTCCGGCTCCTCCGGCTTCGGCGGCGGCTCCAGCGGCGGCGGCTTCGGCGGCGGCGGCGGCGGCGGTTTCTAGCGGAAGGCGGCGCGCATGACGCGCAGCAGGTTCCCCGATGTGATCTGTTTCACATCCGCCTCCGAGTAGCCACGCCGCAGCAGCTCCGCGACCAGGTTCGGGAACGTGCTCACGTCCTCGAGACCCTGCGGTACGGCCTCGATGCCGTCGAAGTCCGAGCCGATCCCGATGTGGTCGATGCCGGCCACCTCGCGCACATGATCGATGTGGTCGGCGACGTGCTGCACCGTCGCCACCGGCGGCGGGTTCGCGTCGATCCACTCGCGCTGGCGCCGGGCGATCTCCGCCTCGTCGTCCAGCTCGGCGCGCAGCGCTTCGACCGCGCTGTCCAGGCGGGCCTGCCACTCCATCGCGCCGGGCGCCACGAACTCCGGCACGAACGTGACCATGACCACGCCGCCGTTCCGGCGGAGCGAGTGGAGCACATCGTCGGGCACGTTGCGCGGCTGGTCCACGAGCGCGCGCGCCGAGGAGTGCGAGAAGATGACGGGCGCGTTGCTGACCCGGATCGCGTCGCGCATCGTCTCGGGAGAGACGTGCGCGAGGTCGACCAGGATGCCCACCCGGTTCATCTCGCGGATCACCTGTTCGCCGAACTCGGTGAGGCCGCGGTGGCGCGGGTAGTCCATGGCGGCGTCGGCCCAGCCGGACGTCGCGTTGTGGGTCAGCGTGATGTAGCGCACGCCGAGCGCATGGAACATGCGCACGGCTGCGAGCGTGTTCTGGATCGCGTGCCCGCCCTCGAGTCCGATCAGCGACGCGATCCGGCCGTCGCGCCACGCCTGCTCGACGTCCGGGACGGTGCGGGCGAGCACCAGCTGCTCGGGGTAGGCCTCCACCAGCCGGTGCACCATGTCGATCTGGCGCAGCGCCTGGCGCAGGTCCGCCCCGGTGGGGATCGAGTCCATGGCGACGTAGGCCGACCAGAACTGCGCGCCGACGCCGCCGTCGTGCAGGCGCGTCAGGTCGGTGTGGAAGTCCGCGTGCGGTCGGCGCAGGTCGATGGCTCGCGGGTCCCCGCCCAGCTCGCCCAGGATGCGCGAGGGCAGGTCGTTGTGGCCATCGATCACCGGCGCCTCGCGCAGGATGCGGCGGGCACGCTCGAGCAGCTCTGGCGGGGGCTGCTGGGCGGCCAGGGGCCCCGGGGTCGCCAGCAGCGCGGCGGCGATCAGCATGATCCGTGATGTCACGGCTCGCTCCGGTAGGGGGACCGCGGGAACGTAGCGCCGCCCCGGGACGTCCGCCAAGCCGCTGGCTTCACTCGTGCATCTCGGTGTTGTACATTCGGGCTCGGAGCGGCCGGAACTAGAGGAGCAGCCGTGGAATCCCTCGTCGTCGTCACGCATCCCGAACCGCTGCGCATCGAGGCGCGGCCCATGAACACGGTGGAGACGCCGGAGGGCAGCGTCGCGCTCGGCTACTACCACGAGGGCCGCGTGCTCGCGCGCGGCCTCGTCGCCGAGGAGGCACTCGACGCCATTGCCGGCCTGCTCACCGAGCCGGTGTCGCTCGCGCTGGCCGCCACCGAGGACGAGCACGGCAACATCGACGCCCGCGTCTGCCTGGTGCTGCCCGTCGATGCCGACGAGCTGCGCGGCCAGGAGGAAGCGGACGGCTCCGACGAGCCGTGGAAGGCCAGCGTGCCGGCGGCGCCCGAGCTGGGGGCGGAGACCTGGGAGGAAGGCGAGGAGGACGAGGACGGACAGCCGCGCCTCGCGCTCCTGCCCATCGGCAACGCGGTGCGCGGCGCGCGCGACCGCCACCACGAGGACCTGGTCGCCGACGCGCGCGAGATGCTCGAGAACCTGCTGGCCGGGCGCAGCCGTGACGCCGTCGACAAGGCCATAGACGACCTGCTCAGCTCACTCTAGGCCGCCCGTGTCCTACGACAGCGGACTGCTCCAGCGCTGCCTCGACGCGCTCGAGCAGAGCGGCATCGAGGGCGTCCGTCACCGCAGCGTGTTCGGCATGCGCGGCCTGCTCCGCTCCGACCGCATGTTCGCCGCCGTCGGCGAGACGTCCATCATCGTGAAGCTCCGTCTCGAAGAGCTGCCCGCCGCGCTGCGCCAGCCGGGAATCACGCCGTTCCGCCCCGATGGCACCACCACGCTCGGCACCTGGGTCGAGATCGCCGATGACGTCATCGCCGACGATCCCGAGCTCCGCTCCTGGCTCGAAGCCGGCCTGCGCGCCCTGCGCCCTCCATCCTCTTCGCCCTCGCCCTAGACCCTCTCCAGTGCCTGGGCAAGATCGGCGATGATGTCCTCCGGGTTCTCGATCCCGACCGAGATCCGCACCAGGCCTTCGCTCACGCCCTGGAGCGCGCGCTCCTCGAGCGGCACGTCCGAGTGCGTCATCGATGCGGGGTGCTCCATCAGCGTCTCGGTGCCGCCCAGGCTCACGGCCAGCTTCGCGACCTCCAGCGCGTTCAGCAGCCGGAACGCTTCCGCTTCGCCGCCCTGGACCTCGAAGGAGAAGGTGGAGCCGGGCGCCACGCACTGGCGCTGGTAGAGCTCGCGGGCGCAAGCGTTCTCGGACAGAAGTCCCAGGTAGTGGACGGCGCGCACCTTGGGATGATCGTTCAGGAACTCGGCGACGTAGCGCGCGTTCTTCATGGACGACGTCATGCGCAGCTTGAGCGTCTCGAGCGAGCGCATCAGCAGCCAGCCGCTCATGGGATCGAGCATGGTGCCGAGGATGGTGCGCATGGTGCGCACCTGTGCGATCAGCGATTCCGGGCCGAGGCAGCCGCCCGCGATCACGTCGCTGTGGCCGCCCACGTACTTGGTGAGCGAGTACAGCACCAGGTCGGCGCCGTGCCCCAGCGGGTGCTGCCAGAGCGGTCCCAGGAACGTGTTGTCCACCATCACCAGCGGACGTTCCGCGGGATCCTCACCGAAGCCGGCGGCCAGCTCGGCGCAGCGCGCGATGTCGACGAGCGCGTTCGTCGGGTTGGCCGGCGTCTCGATGTAGATGGCGCGGACGTGGCCGGCGTCGCGCGCCTCCGCGAGCGCCCGCTCGAGCGCTTCGTTCTCGCCCGCCCGGAAGCCGACGCGCCGGATGCCGAACTGCGGCAGGACGTGATGCAGCAGGTAGTCGGTGCCGCCGTAGATCGGCGAGCTGTGCACCACGACGTCGCCCGGCCGCAGGAACGTGAGCAGGGCGGTCGCGATCGCGGACATCCCGCTCGAGAACGAGAGCGCCGACTCCGCCTGGTCCCACACGCAGAGCCGTTCCTCGAGCACCTGCAGGTCGGGGTTGTTGAGCCGCGAGTAGATCAGGCCGGTCTCCTCGAGCGGCCGCTTCGCGCGCAGGCCGTACGCCAGCTCGAAGTAGGCCTTGCCGGCTTCAGCGCTCTCGAAGACGAACGTGGAGGTGTGGAATATCGGACACTTGATCGCGCCCTCCGAGAGCAGCGGATCGTAGCCGTATCCCATCATCAGCGTTTCCGGATGCAGCTCGTGCGTGCCGATCCGGCGGTGCCGGTAGCCGCCGGCCTTGCCCTTCCCCATCTTCGAAGCCCCCCCAGCGAGCTGGGCGCTTTCGGGCGGCAGGCGCCGCGCCCGATTGCGGTCCGCTCCCGTGCGCCTGCACGCTGAAAGTAGACCCCGCGGCGCCCGCTCGATACCGGCCGAGATGCAACAGGACGCGCGCTTTCGGCGCATTTTCCGGAGTGTCCACGCCGACCACCCGCCGTGTCTGCGCGATGAGTGGCTGAGCGCTCCCTGCGCCGATGCTTCGGGCCGGGCCGTGCCCCGGCCGATCGCGTGGAGCCGCCGCAACGGGCCCTGGCGCAGGCACGAGCTGCTGTGGGTCGGCGCGGCGCCCGGCAACGCCGGCGGGCGCGGCGCCGGCAGCCTCGGCGCGCACGCGACGCGCATCCCGTTCGGCGGCGACATCGCGGGCGCGAACCTGGATGTGCTGCTCGGCAGCATTGGCAGCTCGCGCAACGATACGTTCATCACCGCGGCGCTCAACCAGCTGCCCGCGGCCGGGGGCGGGGAGCCTTCCCTCGCCGAGCTGCACGCGCCCGTCGGCCGTTACCCGGGCAGCATCCACCTGCTGCGCGACACCATCGTCGCGGCCGGACCGCGCCTGGTCATTGCCCTGGGCAACGTGGCTGCGCGCGCGAGCTTCGCCGCGCTCGCGCTCGCTGGGGAGCCGGCGCCGCGGCTGCCATCGCTGCCGCGTCTCGAGCGGCTGGGACTGCGCCGCGGCGAGCCGATGGTGCCGCCAGCCGCGAGCTTTGGCGCCGCGTTCCGCGACCGCTGGCAGCGCGCGTGGGGCGAGCCTCCCGCCTGCACGCTGCTGCTCCTCACCCACCCGAGCGGCCAGAACATGTCGCCGTTCGCGCGCGTCGGCACCGCCTTCCACCAGCGCATGCTCGACGCGCGCAGCGCATTGCGCACCACCGTGCAGGCGCTCTTCGCGCGCACGCTCCCGGAGCGGCGGGCGCCACTTCCCCGGGACGGGATCTATGCGCTTCCGGAATGGCGTGAGCGCATCGGACCACACCATGCCCGCCTGGACGCGCTCTGGCGCGAGAAGGGTATCTGAGCGGAAAAAAGGGGCCGCTCCCACGCACTAATGTGTCGCTGCGAACACTCGCCGTGCGTCGCCCACCCCGGCGCGGCGGCCGCGCGGACCCGCCCATCGCCCGGCCGCGACGCCGTCGTCATTGACCGAAACCGTTGTGACGTTTAGCGTTGTACACAATGGTCTACTACGCTCGCATTCCGCTCCGGATTCTGATCCCCACGGTGGTCGTGCATCTGCAGACTGACGAGGGGGATCTGCGGTTCCGTGCACGCTGGCGCGACTCGCCGCTCCAGCTGCAGCGGCTGATCCTGCACCGCATGCGCAACGGTCGCATGCTGTGGTTCGAGGACGAGTGGGGACACGACGTCTGCATCCGTCCGGAGACCGTTTCGGCCGCGCTGGTCGACGGGAGGTAGTGACCCATGCTTCATCTGGTGGCGGTGGCACTGCAGCAGGAATCGACCGGGTTCTGGGCGCGTGTGATCGATTTCCTCGACACGCCTGCCCCCTTCAGCCCGTTCTCCGAATACCTGGCGGTGCTATTCCTGCTCTGGCTGCTCGCACGCTACGAGGAGAACGCGAAGCGAAAGAAAGCGTTCGAGACGCAGGCGCAGGACGTGCTCGACGAGAAGTATGCGTCCGGCGAGTTGAGCGTGGGCGCCTACGAAAAGTTCCGGCAGGAAGTCACGATGCGCCTGCGTCGCTGACCCAGCGCGCGCCTGCGCGCGCCGCGAGCTCGGGCCGCCCCTGCCGGCGGCCGACCGTGGTGCAGCGCGGAAGCCGCGGCGCGGGTCGTGCCAGGGACCGCCCGTACCGGGCGGTGGATCGTACCAGGAAAAAAGCCGCCGCGCCCTCCCGGGGCGCGGCGGCTTCTTCATCAGCGGGCAGGGCTCGCCTCAGAACGCCCACTCCACGCCGATCACCGGCAGCACCGGCAGTCCGGCGAGCGGCTCGACGCCGCTGTTCTCGCGATCGAAGTGGTAGAACAGCGCGTCCCGGCGGTTGAGCGCATTCAACACCTTCAGGTACGGCTTGACCGTGAAGGCGCGGTCGGCCACCTGCGCGTGCCAGGTGCGCTCCAGCTCGGCGTCGATGCGCAGGTACGGCTGGTCGGGATCGGCAGGGCCGCCGGCGCCCGGGGGGATCGCGCTGAACGCGCTCGCCTGCACCACCGAGAAGACGGGCGCGGCGACCTCGGGCTCCGGAATCGCGGTGTACGGCAACCCGCCGCCGTAGCTGACCCGGACATCGAAGGTGCCTCCGGCAATGGCCGGACCGGCCACGCCCACGCTGATCAGGTGACGCCCGGCGAACGTCTGCGTGGGACGGCGCTCGACCTCGCGCGTGGACCAGACCCACGCGAGCGAGTAGCTGAGCCAGCCGCGGAACGTGCCGGCACCACGCCGCACCCACAGGTCCACGCCCGACGCCTCCGCCTCCCCGGTTTCCGCCGAGGGCAGATTCTCGAAGCTCTTGTAGAAGCCCTCCAGCCCGAGGCGCACGCCCTCACCCAGGTCCTGCGCGAGCGCGAGCACCACGTGCGTCGCTTCCGCGACCACGAGCGGCGTGCCCGTGCTGTCCGTCCCCGGGCTGCCGAGGATCACGAGCGAGCTGCCGCGCGGCCGCACGTACTGCCGGTACTGGCCGCCCGCGACGGTGAGCGACGCGCGGTTGGTGAGCAGCAGCGTGGCCGCGAGCCGGGGCGCGAAGCGAAGCGAGGAGTCGAGCGAGAAGTGGTCCGCCCGCAGCCCGGCGCGCAGGCGGACCCGGTCGAACACGTTCACCGCGCCGTCCAGATAGACGCCCGAGATCTGGGCGTCCGCGCGGTTGCGCAGCAGCAGGGTATCGACGGGACCGATCGAGGACGCCCGGTACTCGAAGCCGAGCTGCTCGTGCGAGCCGCCGAAGAAGATGCGGCCCGGGCCGAGGTCGCGCTCCACGTCCGCCACGATGCGGGACCGCTCGGCGATGCCCTCGGTCAGCAGCGGCCGGACGCCGCCCAGCGGCAGGCCGGTACGGAACTCGCCGCGGGCGAGGGTGAGCTGCACGTCCGCGCCGCGCACACGGCCGCGATAGCGCACCGACGCCGCCTCGTTGCCCCATTCGGCATCCTGCCGCAGCGTGCTGGTCGTGTCGAGCAGCACGCTCTCGCGGTTCCAGAACCCGCTCACGCTGATCCCCGAGGAGTCCGAGAGCGCCAGGTCGACACGCGCGATGCCGTCGGCGTAGCCGTACGGGAAGCGGTCCACGAAGAAGGGTCCGGTCCCGAACCCGTGCACCGAGCGACCCGAGAGCAGGTATACGGCGCGTGAGCCCACGGGACCCTCGAGCGTCGCGTTGCCCGCGAGCATGTCCATGGCGACACGCGCGTGCGGCGTCGTCGGCCGCCCGGAGCGCGTCTCCAGGTCCATCACGTAGGAAAGGCCGCCGTCGTAGCGCGCGGGCGCGCCGCCCAGGTAGAGCGAGGCGGAGCGCAGCACGTCGGCGTCGAGCGGATGGATCAGCCCGCCGATGTGGAACGGCGCATACACGGGGGCGCCGTTCAGCAGCACCAGCTTGAGGTCGGCGGCGCCACCACGCACGAACAGCACATCGGAGGGGTCGATCGGCTCGTAACCCGGGACATCCTTGGCCGGCTCTCCGAGTCCCAGCTCGGCCATGCCGGGCGTCGCCTCGAGCGCCTTGGCCGCCGCCGCGCTCAGCTCCGGCATGCCCAGCGAGAGCGTGTCCCGGAGCGCGCCCAGGCCGCCGGGCGTGCGCGCGTTCACCGTGGGGAGTCGCAGCGGACTCAACTGCAGGTCGAAATCCAGCACCTGCCGGTCCCCCACGACCACCAGCTCGACCTCGTGGGAGGCATGGTCCAGGTGGGTGGCGCGCACCAGCCGCCGCCCACGCGGTACCCCGTGCAGGATGTAGATGCCGTTGCTGTCCGTCTCGGCGTAGATGGCCTGGCCGTACACGCCCACGACCTCGACCATCGCCATGCGCAGCGGGACGCCGGTCCGTTCGCTGCGGACCTGTCCCCAGACCACCGCGTCGGAAACGTGCGCGACCTGCTGCTGCACGTCTGCCGAGAGCAGCGCCAGGGAGAGAACTAGCAGGAATCCGGGCATACTCTCTTAATAACAGAAGGGACCCGGCGTGGCAATCCGCGGGGTCCCTTCGTGAGACGGCCGTAGCCGTGCGCTTTACGGCACGCGGAACACGACCGTCTGTGCCGTCCGGCTGCTCACCGGACCGGGCGTGCGCAGCCGGTCGCCGTCCTGGAACAGGTACTGGCGCCCGTCAACCTCGATCGAAGCCTGGGCGAGGCTGCGCGGCAGATCCACCGTCGCCTGGCCCGGGCCGAGGTCGTAGACCTCCAGCCGCCCGGGGCCGGACCGGAACCGCACTTCCCCCAGCTCGCCTCCCGCGCGTACCGTCACCCGCTCGCCAGCGACGAAATTCACGGTCACGGTGGCGTCGGGAGCGGCCGACCAGATCAGGACGCGCACGCGCCCATCGGCCGGCAGGACCGCCATCTCCGCGCGCGCCGCCGCTGCCTCCGGGGCCGCCGAGGGAGCCCGCGCCTCAGGCGCCTCCGTCGCGCCCGGAGCGGCCGGCCCGGCATCGTCCGCGAGCAGGCTGCTGATCGCCTCCCGTACCGGCGAGCCCGGCAGCGCCGCACTCGCAACGCCGGCGGCGAACAGCGTGAGCACCGCCGCGCGGCCCAGCACGCTCTCGGTGAAGCGGGCGAACGCGGGGCGACGCGCAGCCTGGCGCGCCCGCCACCACGCCTGCTCGCCCGCCTCGGCAGGCAGCGGCGTGTCCAGCAGCGAGAGCGCACCGGTCAACTGCGTGGCGGCCGCGCGCAACCGCCGCGCCTCCGCCATGCAGAGCGCGCAACCGGACAGATGGCGGTCCAGCTCGGCCGCGGCCGAGCCGTCCACCTCCCCGTCGATCCAGGCCTGCAGCAGGCCCTCAGCCGCGTGCGTCATCCATTACCTCAGGCGCGTCGTACATCGCCACGAATCTTTTTAGAGCTCGGGCAATCAGAGTGCCAACCGACGCCGGCGCCACGCCGACCACCCGCGCGATCTCCTCGTACTTGAATCCTTCCTCACGCATCAGCAGCAACTGCCGGTCGCGCTCGGGAAGCCTGTCGAGCACCCGCCGCACCCGCGTCACCCGCTCCTTGCGTTCCAGCTCTTCGTCCGGCAGCGGCGCCCGCGTCACCAGCTCGGGAGCGCCCTGCAGCAGACGCTGCCGCCGATCCGTCTTCCGCGCCCGATCCCGCACCAGGTTCATGGCCACGGTGAAGATCCAGGGCCGCACCTCGTCCTCGGGGATCGACTGGCGCAGCAGTCGCACGAACGTTTCCTGTGCGAGATCCTCCGCCACGTCCTCATCGCCCGTCAGTCGCTGCAGGTAACGGAACAGCGACGGGTACAGGCGCTGGAAGGCCGCTTCGTAGCTCAAGTCACACGCCAGCGGAGGACCGCATCCGAACAACGCCCGACCCGGAGGCCTTGTGACAGCCGCATCCCCGGCGGACCGGGCCGGAACCGGAATGCCGCCCCTCCCCGCCGAAACGGCAGGGCGCGGCCGGGCCCCGCCCGACCGCGCCCGATCCCCGGAGACCGCTGCCCACCGGCGCTCAGGCCACGGCCCGGATCGGGATGCGGACCCGGACCCGTTCCCATTCCAGCATCAGGTCGGCGCCGCCCGCGCTCGGCTCCGAGCGGATCGTGAACGTCTCCACGTGCTCGTCGAGGCGCTGGGCCGGCACGGTGGCGCGTCCGACCTCGAGGGCCTCGACCTCCGGGGTATAGCGACTCTCATGGCCCCACTGCGTGGTCGAAGCGTTCAGGACGATCGTCCACTGCTCAGTGCCGGGCACGGTGTAGATCGAGTAGGAGCCGGGGTCGAGACGGATGCCGGCTACCTCCGCGGCGAACGGCAGGTGGAGAATGGTCGGCTCGTTGGCACCCGTCCGCCACAGCCGGTCATACGGCACCAGCTCGCCGAACACGACCCGGCCGCGCGCCGAGGGGCGTCCGTAGCAGACCACCGCGTGGCGCCCGCCCACGTCCACGTGCGTGGAGTCGAACGGGCTGCGTCGCTCGTCCACCGCCTGGCTGCCTTCCTGGGTGCGGCAGGCGAGCGCTACCTCCGGCGTGGCGACCACCGGCTGCGTGTCGTCGTTCGGCCCGGCACCGCTGTTGGACGGCCGGGCACACCCGGCCGCCGCGACCAGCAGGAGCAACATGACAGCTTTCATCACATCCCCCATTCGTTACGGAGCCATCTCGCGGCGGCGCACTCAGAAGACGACGCGATAGACCAGGCTCAGGTTACGCCCGGCCTCGGGAAACAGTTCCTTGGTCCGGGACAGGTGGTCGTAGTATAGGACGTCGGTCAAATTGTCCGCGCGCAGCGTGATCGAGTGCACGCGCTGCAGCGCCGTGAATCGATAGCCGAGGACCGCGTTCCAGAGGCCGAAGCCGGGCGTGGCCGCTTCGAACTCGTCGGCGGCGACGCGGTCCTGGCGGGCGGCACCCTGCCAGCCGGCACCGATGAAGTACTTCGCGCGCTCGTAGCGCGCGTTCGCGCTGCCGTGCAGCGGCGGCATGAACGGCAGCGGACGCCGCCCGGTTTCCGTCTCCCGCTCGCCGCGCACGAACGAGACCACGCCGTCCAGCACCAGCTGCGGCAGCACCAGCCATTCCGCGGTCGCCTCGAGGCCGGTGAGCACGGCATCGGTGCCGCTCGCCTGGTAGATCGGCAGCTGCGTGCCCGTGAGCGCGCCGGTGTCCCGGTAGTAAATGTAATTGTCGAGCGCGTTGCGGAACGCCGCGACCTCGCCGTTCACGGTCGGCGTGCGCAGGCGCAGGAACGCATCGAACCCGATGCCGACCTCCGCCGCCAGGTCCGGGTTGCCGACCTCGTAGGAATAGGTGGCGAGGTGCGGTCCCATCGAGTACAGCTCCGCGATACCGGGCGTGCGGAACGCGCGCGCGACGCTGGCACCGAGCTGCACCGCCGGCGTGAGGGCCAGCAGCCCGCCGAACGACGCCGAGACGGAGCCGAACGTGCGCGTCCGGATCTCGCCGATCTCCGACTCGGTGGTCGCAGCACGCGGCTCGACCCGGTGCCAATCGTAGCGGGCGCCCGCCTGCATGCGCACCGCACCCAGGTCGAATTCCTCGAGGAAGAAGCCGGCCAGGCCGAGCTCGCGCGCGGGTGGCGTCTCGCTGCTGCCGCCCGCGGCGTAATCCTGCCAGTCGATGCGCATGCCGATGGCGCCACCCAGAAAGCGTCCGAGCTGCTCGTGGCGCGCGATCAGCTCGGTGGCCGCGGTGAGCAGGCCGAACTCGGTGCCGACGATGCCGCCCGGCTCGAGCTCGCGGTGCCGGTAATTCGTGTAGATCGCGTCCAGCCCGAACTGGGTGTAGGGACCCACGTGGCCGTGCAGGTCGGCCTTGCCGTGCACCGCGTAGCGGCGCATGTCGATGCGCACGCCTTCCGTGTGGCCGCCCTCCGGCTCCGGCGGGATGCCGTACTCGTTGTCGAAGTAGCGGAAGGACACGCCGGCATTGCCCCAGCGGCGCGCGATGCCAGCCCCGACCGCGGTATTGATCGTGCGCAGATCGCTGTTTTCGAGCGGCCGGCCGGGGGTGCGCAGGTCGCCCGCCCCGCGCACGCTGCCCTCGGCGCGCAGCGCGATCGGTCCGAGCCCGACGGTTCCGACCGCACCGCCCGCGAGCGCATCGTTCACCGACTCGCCGTGCAGCGTGACGCTGCCGGTTGGACGATCGGGCACGGCGGCCGGCACCTCGTCGCGGATCACGTTCACGACCCCGCCGATCGCGTTGCTGCCATAAAGCAGTGCGGTCGGTCCGCGCACCACTTCCATGCGGACCGCATTGAGCGGATCGATCGAGAGCGCGTGGTCGGCGCTGGCACTGGAGAGATCGCCCGGGCGGGCCCCGTCCTCCAGGATGAGCACGCGGTCGCCGCCCAGGCCGCGGATGATCGGCCGCGCCGTTGCCGGTCCGGTCGAGCTCGTCGCCATCCCCGGCTCACGCTGCAGCGTGCCCGCGACCGTGATGTCCAGCTTGCGGGCCAGCTCCTGGCCCGCGACCGCATCGATCGGGCGCAACGTCTCCTCCCCGCGCCGGGCCCCGACCGTCCCGGTCACGACCAGCCCGGGCAGCTCGATCGCCGAGACGCGCAGCTCCACCACGAGGCGCAGCACCTGTCGGCTGGTGAGCGTGACCGCGCGCACCTCGCGCCGGTAGCCGAGCCGCTCGATCGAGATGGTATGTCGCCCGTGAGCGAGCGGTCCCAGATGGAAGGCACCGTCCTCGTGCGTCACGTCCTGGCGGTTGAGGTTGACCACGCGCACGATCGTGCCCGGCAGCGGATGCCGGGTCTGCGCATCCAGCACGATACCGATGATCTCGGCGCTGTCCGGCGCGGTAGCCAGCTGCGCCGACGCGTCGCTGCCCATCATGAACAGGGCGGCGGCCAGTGCGCCGACACCCCGGAGTGCGCACGAGACGCGCATGCAGGCTCCTGGTCTTAGTGAGGTCCGGCAGTCTTACCGCGCGCGCGGGCGGCAGGGTCCATCAGCGGAAATAGTCGAGGCCCATGGCCGCGCGGACGCGCGCCATCGTCTCGCTCGCTTCCGCGCGCATCCGCTCGTTGCCCGCGTGCAGGATCTCCGCGACCAGACGCGGCCGGACCTCGTACTGGGCGCGCCGCTCGCGCATCGGCGCCAGAAAAGCCTCGAGCGCGCGGTTGAGCTTCTGCTTCACCTCCACGTCGCCCACCCGCCCCGCCCGGTATCGCTCCTTCAGGTCGGCGATCTCGTCGGCGTCCGGGTTGAACGCGTCGTGGTAGATGAACACCGGGTTGCCCTCGACCTGACCGGGAATGTCGGCCCGGATGCGGTTCGGGTCGGTGAACATCTGCATCACGCGCTGGCGCACCACCTCGGGCGGATCCGACAGCAGGATCGCGTTGCCGAGCGACTTCGACATCTTCTGCGTGCCGTAGATGCCGGGCAGGGAGGGCACCTCGCTGATCAGCGCCTCCGGCTCCGTGAACGTGTCGCCGTACAGGTTGTTGAAGCGCCGCGCGATCTCGCGCGTGATCTCGACGTGCGGCACGTTGTCGCGGCCGACCGGCACCAGGTCGGCGCGGGGCAGCAGGATGTCGGCGGCCTGCAGGACGGGGTACCCGACCAGGCCGAACGGCAGGACGTCCAGGTGCGCCGCCTCCGCCATGTCCTTGATCGACGGCAGGCGCTCCAGCCGCGGCAGCGAGACGAGCATCATGAAGAGCAGGTTCAGCTCCGCCGTCTGCGGCACCGCCGATTGCACGAATATGGTCGCACGCTCAGGGTCGATGCCGGCCGCGAGGTAGTCGAGCACCATCTCGTGGATGTGGCCGGGCACCTCTGCGAGCGCATCCCGTTCCGGCCGGGTCGTCAGCGTGTGGAGGTCGGCGAGGATGAAGAAGCACTCGTACTCGTCCTGCAGCCGCACCCGGTTGCGCAGGCTGCCCACCCAGTGCCCCAGGTGCAGTCGCCCGGTCGGCCGGTCCCCCGTCAGTATCCGCTTCCTGCTCGTGCTCATCTCGCCCTCGTTCCGGCCGCGCTCGCCGCGGCGGCCATGATTATGCGCGTCACGCGGCAGGGCGTCCACCGCACCGCCGCCGCGGGAATGCTTGTTGCTCCCGTGATCACCGGAAGGAGGGCCGCCATGACAGCCTATCGTACGGTGCTGCGCACCGCCGAGCTCGGGCCGGGCGAGGTGCGCGAGGTGAAGGGGGCGGAGGACAGCGTCGTCCTGACCAACGTGGGACAGACCTACTATGCGCTCGCAGCGCGCTGTCCCGTGGACGGCACCAACCTCGCCCGCGAGGGCCGCCTGGCCGGCGATCACCTGGTCTGTCCCCGCGACGGGACGCGCTTCGACGTCGCGACGGGGGCCGCTATAGGCGAGTCGCACCGGCTGCGCAGCTACGAGATCAGGGTGCGGGGCAACGAGGTACAGCTCGGGGAGGAGAAGAGCGTCGCCTGAGCCGGCGCGTCCGCTACCCGCTCAGCCGCCTGCGACGATCGGGGTGGCACCCCGCAGCAGCGCGATCAGCTCGTCGTCGTGGAGGTGCTCGAGCCGGCCGTGCGCCGTGAGCGCCTCGAACGCCGGCTGCGACTCGCCATCACGGACGAAATGCACCGCGTCCACGTGCGCCAGCCCGAGCGCGCCCGTACCCGCCGCACCGCCGCCCGCCCCGCGGGCGGTCCAGAGCCTCCCCTCGTGCTCGAAGCGACGCTCGACCCGCGACGGCGGGGTCGGCCCGGCGACGACCGCGTCCCCGGGCGCCGGGACCACGACCATGCCCTGCTCGGGGGGCGGGCGCCGGCTCATCGGAGCCAGGCCCGCGACCCTCGGCGCGGCCGGTGGTACCCGGAACGGGGCACGCACGGATGCCGGGTCGAGGCGCGGTGGCGGGTGGGAGTCATCCGGCAAGCTAGGGCGTTGCCCGGTGATGCGTCCAGACAGGGGCGCAAATCTTGCGCGCCGGCCGGGCGGAAGGTGGCAGTCATGAAGAAGGACGTTTCAGGCATGATGGTCGGCAGCATCGAAATGAGTCCGGATCCACGAGGGCAGCCTGGACCCGGACCGCGGGCGGCAGCAGCCCGCATCCTGGTCGCCGAGGACCACCTCGACAGCCGGGACGCGTTGCGCGCGCTGCTCGAGGCGTTCGGCTACGAGGTGGTGGTCGCGGTGAACGGCCGCCAGGCGGTCGAGCTGGCCGTGAGCGAATCCCCCGACCTGATCCTGATGGACATCATGATGCCGGAGCTGGACGGATTCGAGGCGACGCGTACGCTGCGCCGTGACGCGCGCACCGCGAGCCTGCCGATCATCGCCGTTACGGCGATGGAGGGCGCGCACCAGCTGGCCATCCAGGCGGGCGCCAACGACTACGTGCGCAAGCCGATCGACATCCGGGGGCTCATCGCGAAGGTGCACAGCCTGTTGCGAATCGCCCAGACGTGAGCGATCTGCCCGATGCCGGGCTGCCCCCCGACGCCCCGGCCGACCCGGACCCCGCCCTCACGGCCCGCTTCCCGTGGCCGCCTCCCGAAGATGAAAGCCTGATCACCGCGCTCGGCGAGACCTGGCGCCGCGCCGTGTTCCAGCCGCGCCCCTTCTATGCCGCCCTGCCCGACGGCGGTACCGGTGCGGCGGTCCTCTATTACCTGGTGGTCGGCATCGCGGCGGCCGCGCTCCAGCTCTTCTGGGACACGGTCCTGCCGTACGGCGGCGACTGGCTGGGCCTCCTGGACCCGGGCACCCGGATCTCTCCGCTCGTCAACTTCCTGCTCTCCCCGCTCTACCTGATCGCCTCGCTGGTCCTGGCGGGCGGCGTGACCCACCTGGTCCTGCTCGTGCTCGTGCGCGAGCCGCGCGGCTTCGGCACGACCGTGCGCGTCTATGCCTACGCGTACAGCCCGATGCTGTTCGCCGTGGTGCCGCGAGTCGGTGCCCTGATCGGCTTCATCTGGATGGTCGTGATCGCGGTGATCGGGGTCCGCGAGGCGCACCGCACGACCACCGGGCGCGCGGCGACCGCCGTGCTCGTCCCGCTCGTGCTCGCGCTGGTGCTGATCGCGGCCGCGGCGCTGCTGCTCGCCGCGGGCGCGGTCCTGCTCACGCACTCAGGGGCGGTGCCCGGCGAGCCAGGGGTCGCGCTCAGCGGGCCGGGGTGAACACGGGCCGGGCGTCGGCGAACGTCGTCTGCCGCGGAAACTCCTCGAACAGGCGGTGCCCGGCCGGATAGACCACCGAGTGCAGCAGCACGGCCCGATGATCCGGCGACGCGGCGAGCCACGCGCGCACCGCGTCGCCATCTGCCTCGTTCCAGACGCGCAGCGCGATCGCGCGCGCGCCGATCGCCGCGGCGCGCGCGGTGATCCGTGCGGCCTGCCCCGCATCATCCACGTCCACGTATTCCACCCGGAGCGGCAGCACCTCCGCGAGCCTCTCGAAATAGCGGGCGGGCGCGCCGTAGTAGCGGAGCGCACCGTGCAGCTCGGGGGCACGCTGCACGACGATGGGCTCATCGAACGCGAACGCCACCGGCCGGTCGCCGATGAGCGCGCCGCCCTCGGGATGCGGGCGGACCGGCGCCGAGCCTACGATCACCCCGGGGGCGACGTAGCCGATCAGCTCGGCGGCGAAGTCGTCGGTCGGCAGGTAGACGTTGCGGCCGCTCTCGGCGAGCGCGAAGGCGGCCGCCACCTTCCCGGCATCATCACCGCAGCCGATCACCAGGCGGGCACCTAGTCGTAGCGCGGGCTCGACGAGGGGCGCGATGCCGTGCGTGTCCACCAGCAGGGCAACGCCATTCCAGGCCCGCGTGGTCGGATACTGCACCTTGTCTGGCAGCACGGCGAAGCGGAACACACCGTCGCCGTCAGGGGCGTACCACCGCGTGCCGACCTGGATGGCGAGCGTGCCGCTCGCGACCCGCACGTTGCCCGCGCCGGCGGCGTGCAGATCGCGCACCCGCGCGCCCTCGTGATAGTCGAGCGCCGTGCCCCCGGCAAAGTTCCGACGGAAATCGTGATCGTACTGGTACGACAGCCAGTCCCGCGCGATCCGTTCGACCTGCGTCACGATGGTGTCCGCCGCGCTCACACGGATCGCGCTCGCGCCCAGCACGTACCCGGTCGCGCCCGCGGGCACGCGCAGCTCGCGGCGCACCTCGGCGAGGCTCCAGCGCGGCCGGAAGGTGCCCGCGGCCAGCTGCTCGTAGACGCCTGCCTTCCAGTCCTGTGCCGCCGCCCGCGCCGCCGCGGCCGCCTCGCGGAAGCGGGGCGCGGGCGCGTCGCCGCACTCCGCCGCCATGAACGCCACGGTCTCGCTGGCCAGCAGCCGGCGTGGCGGATCGCGCTCCGCGCCCGCCAGCTCCGCGAACGCGGCCCGCGCCGCGCACGCGGCCGCGGCGTCACCCGCGATGCGCGCGGTCATCAACCGCACATCGGCCAGCACCAGCGGATCAGCCGGCGTGCGTGCCCCGAGCACGGCGATGGCCTCCGCACGCTGGCCCGGTGGCAGGTGCGTCCAGAAGCAGTCGTGGCAGACGGGCGTGCTCGCGACGGAGACCGGGCGCGGCGGGAGCCGGTGGGGGCCGGCGGGCGGGCGACCGGGCGCGGCGCAGCCCGTACCGATGGCCAGGACCAGGAACACCCACCCGCTTCGGTGCGGCGACATGTCGACTCGATGTGTGAGGAACTACAGCGCGATGGCTCCCGGCTGCGGCCGGCCCCGCTCGATGAGTGGCTCCTTCGACTGCAGCGCGCGCAGCACGTCCTCGCCATAGAACATGCGAATGTACTTCGCCTGGACCAGGGTGATGCGGCGTACCGCCCAGACCAGCTCGACGTAGTTCGGCTCGTGCGGCGGATGCAGCGGCAGCATGCCCACCTCGAGGCTCAGGTGGCTGCCCTTCCGGTTGTTGCAGGGCGAGCAGGCCGTGACCACGTTCTGCCACGTGTTGCTGCCGCCGCGCGAGAGCGGCACGACGTGGTCGCGGGTCAGGAACTGGCGGCCGCGCAGCTGGGCGCGATGCCGCCCGCAGTACTGGCAGCGATAACTGTCGCGAGCGAAGAGGAACGTGTTGGTGACCTGCCGGCGGAACTTGCGGGGGACATGCACGAAGCGCTTCAGGCGAATCACCGAGGGGCACGGCAAATCACGCTTCTCGGAGCGGAACACGCGGCCTTCATCGACTTCGAGGATCTCGGCCTTCTCGTCGATGACGAGCCGCAGCGCTCTTCGCAGCGGCAGCAGTGTGAGTGGTTCGAACGAGGCGTTGAGTGCCAGACACCCCATGCGTGACTTCGTCCTCCTCGACGGGTGGCTTTCGTTCCTCGGGGGGATCGCACAGCCCGTACCGGAATCTAGCGCAGGCCCCTGCCCTCAACAACAGGAACGCCCGGGCAGCGTCGCCGGTGACGCCGCTCGCGTGCGACTCCGCGCACCGGTCGGCCGCGAGCCAGGGTGGCGCGCCGCCGCGGCGGCGGGTGGGCGACGCGCTGCGTAACGAAGCCGCGCTCCATGCAAATTCCGTCGGGCGCGCCGCCTTCGCAGGCCCTCAGAGGAGTGATACCGGATCCCGATCGACGATCATGCGCAGCTCGGCGCGTCCGGTGGCGGGCTCGTAGCGCTCCTGGAGGGCGCGGCAGACGCCGCCGAGCGGACCCGGTGCATGGCTGCGGAGCAGGAAATGCCAGCGCCAGCGTCCGCGGATCCGGTCGATCGGGCAGGGGGCGGGGCCGGTGAGGGTGAGCGCGGCGCTGCGATGCCGTGCGAGCAGGTCGAGCACCCAGTCGGCGGCGTGCTGCGCGGCTTCCTGCACCGCCACCTCATCGGTGCCGCTCAGCACCACGTTCGCGAGGCGCGTGTGCGGCGGGTATGCCGGCGCGGCGCGCTCGGCCAGCTCGCGCTCGGCGAAGCCGCGGTAATCGTGCTGGATCGCGGCGCGAATCGCGTAATGCCCGGGCAGCGCGGTCTGCACCAGCACCCGGCCGCCGCGGGGGCCGCGCCCGGCCCGGCCCGCGACCTGGGTGAGCAGCTGAAACGTGCGCTCGCTGGCCCGGAAGTCCGGCAGGTTCATGGCAACGTCGGCGTTGACCACGCCGACCAGCGTGACGCCCGGGAAGTCGAGTCCCTTCGCGATCATCTGTGTGCCCAGCAGGATGTCGATCTCGCCGCGCCCCACGCTGTCCAGGATCTCGTGGTGCGCCCACTTGCCGGCGGTGGTGTCGACGTCCATACGGGCGATGCGCGCGCGCGGGAACGTGTCAGCGACGGCGCGCTCCACCTGCTCGGTGCCGACGCCGCGCATGGACAGGTCGGTGGAGCGGCATTCCGGGCAGCGGTCCGGCACGGCCTGGTCGTGCAGACAGTAATGGCAGACGATGCGCCTGCGCGCGCGGTGGTACGTGAGCGACACGTTGCACTGCAGGCAGTGCCATACGTGACCGCAGTCGCGGCACTGCACGAAGCTGGCGTAGCCGCGCCGGTTCAGCAGCAGGATCGACTGCTCGCCGCGCTCGAGCCGCTCATCGATCGCCTCGACCAGCATCGGCGCCAGAATCCGGTCGCGCACGGCCGGCGGCACGGTCCGCTCGGGCTGCCCTTCCTCGCGCTGCCACACACGACCGCCCCGCAGGTCGATCACGTCCACCGGCGGCAGCGGTCGTCCCTCGACGCGCTCGGGCAGCTCGAGCAGCCGGTACTTTTCCGACCCCACGTTGCTCCAGCTCTCCAGTGCCGGGGTCGCGCTGCCCAGCAGGCACACGGCGCCGGCGTGCGCCGCGCGCATCACGGCCAGCTCGCGCGCGTGGTAGCGCGGCGCCTCGGACTGCTTGTAGCTGGCCTCGTGCTCCTCATCGACGATGATCGCGCCCAGGTCCTCGACCGGGGCGAAGACCGCACTGCGCGCGCCGATCGCGATGCGGCGCGCGCCGCTGCGCAGCGCGCGCCAGGCGTCGTAGCGCTCGCCATCGGAGAGTGCGGAGTGGAGCACCGCGACGACGTCGCCGAACTCGGCACGAAAGCGCGCCACGGTCTGGGGCGTGAGCGCGATCTCGGGCACCAGCACGATCGCGCCCCGCCCCTGCGTCTGCACCACGTGCCGGAGCAGCTCGAGGTAGACCAGCGTCTTGCCGGAGCCGGTGACGCCGAGCAGCAGGAAGGGCCGGGCATCACGTGCATCGGCGGCAGCCGCCAGCTCGGCCAGCGCAGTCGCCTGCCGCGCGGTCGGCGGATGGCGCGAGGGCGGATCCACCGGCACGTTCGCGAACGGGTCGCGCAGCTCGACCTCCTCCGTGATCGCGGCGACCCCGCGGTCGACCAGGCCCTGGAGCACGGAGGCCGAGAAGCCGAGCGGCCCGGTGAGCTGCAGCACGTCGCTCTTCCCGCCCGCGGCTTCCACCACCTCGTAGCACTCGCGCTGCCGGCGCGCCCGGCCGAACACGTGCTCGCGCAGCTGCAGCGAGGGCAGCTCGCGCGTGAGCCGGAGCGAGCGGCGCGTGCGCACGGCGGGCGAGTCCCGCCCGGTGTCCGAGAGCGGTGCCGGCAGGGCGGCGCGCAGTACCAGGCCGATCGGGGTCGTGTAGTAGTCGGCGACGAAGCGGCAGAGCGCGAGCAGGTCCGGCGTGAGACTGGGGACGTCATCGAGGACCCGCTCCACGTCCCGCAGGCGGGTCAGCTCGCGGGTCGGCGTGGCCGGGCCGAGCACCCAGCCGATCAGCCGGCGTCCGCTGAACGGAACCCGGACGCGGCTGCCGGGCGGGATCGATCCGGACGCGCGATAGGTGAACGTGCGCGGCACCGGTACCGGGAGCGCGACTTCGACGAGCACCGTATGCGGCTCAGACGTTGATGCGGACGAAATCGTAGGCGGGCCACGGCCCCGTGACATCGAAGGCCAGCTCCGGATGCGTGCTGCCCAGATCGTCGGTCCGCTCCACGAACTCGATCCAGGTGGCCCGCTCGACCAGGAACGCCGCGGTGAGCAGGCGTCGGCCTTCGCGCGGCAGCGGCACGGCCGCGCGCGCGTGGCGACGCAGCTCGGCGTAGCATTCCAGGGCGGTGTCGCCCAGCCCCTCCGCCTCCTCCGGGCTGGCCGGCGCGATGTGCAGCCGCAACTCCCAGTGCCCCTCGAGCAACGAGAGCCCCTCGTCGAGCACCAGGTACTGCTCCTGCATGAAGCGGATCAGCTGGCGACGGCCGCGGAAGATCACGCCGTACGGCAGCGGCAGCACGCTGCCGCGGCGCAGCGCCCCGTCCACGATGCGCTGGTGCGCGAGCACGCCCGCGTCATCAAGAGTCGGGACCTCGTACGGCACCGCGCAGACCAGCGCCTCGAGATCGCGGTAGCGCACACGCAGCACGTTCTCGCCGCGCACCCGGCTGACCCGGCCGCCCCGCCAGGAGCGGGCACGCGCCACGCCGAAGGTCTGGAGCGCCTCGGCCGGGCCGAGCGACGCCCGCTCGGGCGCGTTCTCGCCGACTCCGGGCGCGTCCCCGCCGACTCCGGGCGCGGTCCCGCCGACTCCGGGCGGGTTCGGGCCGTCCGGTTCCGGGCCACTCATGGCAGCAGCGCCAGCACCCTGTCCTGGGGCTTCGGCGTGGTCACGTCCGGCCCCTGCGCGGTTACGTACATGTTGATCTCGGTGCGCAGCCCGATGTCGCCCGCCAGGTAGATGCCGGGCTCGACCGAGAAGCCGATGCCGGGCAGCAGCAGCCGCGTCTCGCGCGTCTCCAGGTTGTCGATGTTGGGTCCCGACCCGTGCAGCGATTGGTCGATGGAATGGCCGGTGCGATGGATGAAGAACGCGCCGTAGCCGGCGTTCGTGATCAGGTTGCGCGCGGCATCGTCCAGGTCGGCACCGCGCACCGGCCGCTGCGCGGCCCAGCCCTCCATGAGCGTGCTGATGGCCGCGTCGCGGGCATCGCGGACGATGCCGAACAGCTTGCCGACGCGCTCCGGCACGCTCGCGCCCAGGTACGCCATCCAGGTCTGGTCCGCGTACATCCCCTCGGTCGACTCGCGCGCCCACAGGTCGAGCAGCACGACGTCGCCCTTCCGGAACGTCGCGCCCGGCCCATCCGGCCCGTAGTGCGGGTCGGCGGCGTTCACCCCGGTCGCGGCGATGCAGTCGGCCTCGACGGGTGCGCCCCGGCGCGCCAGGTCGGCGACCACCCAGTCGTGCAGCTCGCCCTCGGTGACCGTCTCGCCGCCCCCGATCCGGCCGCCCAGCCACTGGAACGCCGCGTGCGCGACCTGCGCGCAGATCACCGACGCGCGGCGGTGCGACTGCTCCTCCTCGTCGGTCCAGCGCGAGTGGAAGCGCGTGATCAGGTCGCCGGAGGAGCTGACGTCGACGCCGAGGCGTCGCACCAGCTCGACCACGCCGTGCGGCACCAGGTCCGTGACCGGGACGGCGTCGCCCTCGGAGATCTCCATCGCGATGCGCTTCGCGCCATCGAGCAGCTGACTGAGCGACTGCTCCAGCTCCTGCCAGCCGACGTACTGCTGTTTGCGCCAGCGCCACTGCTTCCACGGCCCCTGCTCGATGCCGTGCGTGAGCGCGTTCGGCTCGCCCTCGCGGGGGATGAACACGAAGTACCGGCGCGACATTTCGCCCAGGCCGAGCAGCTTGCTCGCCACCCCGTTGCGCGCGCGCATGTCCCAGAGCAGCCAGCCGTCCAGCTTCTGCTCGCGCAGCGATTCCTGGATCTCCGGCAGCTTCTGCTGCAGCGACCCGAAGTCGCTCTGTGTGCGATCGATACCCATGGCATGCCTCTCCAGCGTCGGGAGCCGGCGCTCCAGCTCGATGGAGCGGGAAGTTAGGCGCGCGCGGCCGGTGACGCGAGCCGTCGGCCGGCCCTCAGACCGTCGCGGGCGGCAGCCCGGCCAGCGCGCGGAAGACGGCCAGCACGCCGGCCGCGGTGCGCTCCGGCGCATAGCCGCCCTCGAGGGTCAGAACCGGGCCGCCGGCGCCCGCTGCGCGCGTCCGGGCACACAGCCCGACGGTCATGGCGTGCAGGTCGTCGGGCTCGAGCAGCAAGCCGCCCAGCGGGTCGCCGCGCATGCAGTCGAAGCCGGCGGAAACGAGCACGAACTCGGGCGTGAACTCGGCGAACGCGGCCGCGAGCGCGTCATCGTACGCGCGCCGATACTCCGACGGCGGCGTACCCGCGGACAGCACCACATTCCGGGTCGTACCCGCGCCTGCGCCGTGGCCACGCTCCGATTCCACCCCCGTGCCGGGGTACTGGTCGGCCTGGTGCAGCGACAGGTAGTAAACGTCGGGGTCGTCGTAGAAGATGTCCTGCGTGCCGTTGCCGTGGTGCACGTCCCAGTCCACGATCAGCACCCGGCGCACCCCGTGCTCGTGCTGCAGCGTACGCGCGGCGATGGCGACGCTGTTGAACAGGCAGAAGCCCATGGCGCGCCCGGGCAGCGCGTGATGGCCGGGCGGTCGGCTGAGCGCGAACGCGGTGTGGGCCTCGCGGCTGCGCACCAGCGTCACGGCATCGAGAACGCAGCCGGCCGCAGCCAGCGCGGCATCCAGGGACGCGCCCGAGATGACGGTATCGGGGTCCACGCGCAGGCTCGTGCCGGTCCGCTCCGCCTCCAGCGCGGTGGCCATGACCGCATCGATATGAGCGGGGCTGTGCACGCGGGCGATCTGCGCGCGGGTCGCGGGCGTACCCTCGCGCTGGAGCACGCGCGCGAGCAGCGCCGGGGTCTCGCGGTAGATGGCGTGCACGATGGCCGGCAGGCGGCCCTGGTGCTCGGGGTGACTCCAGCCGGTGTCATGCCGGCCGCAGTCCGGATGCAGTACCAGCGCGGTCGGCCAGGCTTCGCTCACCGCGCGGTCGGGAGGGCCACGTCGGCGGCCGTGATGCCGAAGCGCTCCTGCAGCGAGACCACGTCGCGCCGCCGCGAGCGCAGCGCGATGGCCGCGTCGCATGCCGCCGACGCCGCCGAGAGCGTGGTCACGTAGGGCACCTTGCGAGTGATCGCGGCGCGCCGCATCGCGTAGTCGTCGAACTGGGACTTCTTGCCCAGCGGCGTGTTGATCAGCAGCGCCACCTCGCCGCTGATCATCATGTCCACCAGGTGCGGGCGGCCCTCGCCCACTTTGAGCGCGCGCGTCGCCGGGATGCCGCGCGCCCGCAGGTACTTCCACGTGCCCGCGGTCGCGAAGATCTCGAAGCCCAGGTCGTGGAACCGGCGGATGATCGGCGTCACGGTCGGCTTGTCCGAGTCGTTCACGGTGACGATCACGGTGCCGTGGGTCGGCATCGGCATGCCGGCCGAGATCTCCGCCTTCGCGAACGCCATCCCGAACGACTCGTCGATGCCCATGACCTCACCCGTGGAGCGCATCTCCGGGCCGAGGATCACGTCCACATCGAACTTGTTGAACGGGAAGACCGCCTCCTTGACGGCGACACCCACGACCGCGGGCTCGTCGGCGGCGCCCAGATCGACCAGCTTCGCGCCGGCCATCACGCGGGCCGCGAGCCGCGCGAACGCAACTCCGGTCGCCTTCGACACGAACGGCACCGTGCGCGACGCGCGCGGGTTGACCTCGAGCACGTAGACGGTGCCGTCGCGCACCGCATACTGCGCGTTCATCAGCCCGACCACACCCAGCTCGCGGGCGAAGCGGCGCGTCAGCTCGCGCATTTTCTCGACCTCGGCATCGCGCAACAGGTAGGGGGGCAGCACGCAGGCCGAATCCCCGGAGTGCACGCCGGCGTCCTCGATGTGCTGCATGACGCCCGCGATCACGACCGTCTCGCCGTCCGCGATGCAGTCCACGTCGGCCTCGAACGCGTCCTCCAGGAAACGGTCGATGAGGACCGGGTGATCGGGCGAGGCGCGCACGGCGCGCTCGAAGTAGTCGAGCAGCGAGGACTCGTCGTAGACGATCTCCATGGCGCGCCCGCCGAGCACGTAGGAGGGCCGCACCAGCACCGGATAGCCGACCTGGTTCGCGACCTCGACCGCTTCCGGTACGCTGGTGGCGATCCCGTTCGGGGGCACGGCCGCCCCGATCTCCCGGCAGAGCGCGGCGAAGCGGTCGCGGTCCTCGGCGCGATCGATCTCCTCGACGGGCGTGCCCAGGATCGGCACGCCGAGCGCGGCCAGCGGCTTCGCGAGCTTGAGCGGCGTCTGCCCGCCCAGCTGTACGATCACGCCGAGCGGCCGCTCGCGGGCCACGATCTCGAGCACGTCCTCGAGCGTGAGCGGCTCGAAGTACAGCTTGTCCGAGATGTCGAAGTCGGTGGAGACGGTCTCCGGGTTCGAGTTCACCATGATGGTCTCGAAGCCGTCGGCGCGCAGCGCGAGTGCGGCCTGTACGCAGCAGTAGTCGAACTCGATGCCCTGCCCGATCCGGTTCGGGCCGCTGCCCAGGATCATGATCTTGGGCCGGTCCGAGGCGGGCGCCTCGCTCTCCGACTCGTACGCCGAGTACAGGTAGGGAGTGGCCGCCGGGAACTCGCCCGCGCAGGTGTCCACCATGTGATACGTGGGGCGCACGCCGAGCGCGTGGCGACGCTCCCGCACCACGCTCTCGCTCTCGCCACGCAGCACCGCCAGCTGGCGGTCGCTGAAGCCGTGCCGCTTGACGCGGCGCAGCTCGGCGGCGCCGACTTCGGGCAGCGCGGTGTAGCGCACCTCCTCGGCGTGCAGCTCCTGCAGCTGCGCCAGGAACCAGGGGTCGATGCCGGTCAGCTCGTAGAGCTCGCTGATGGCGAGGCCGTGGCGGAACGCACGGTGCAGCTGGTAGGCACGGTCGGCGGTCGGCCGGCGGAGCGCGGCGCGCAGGGTATCCGGCGTGTCGTCGGCGAGTCCGTCGTCCTCCGGCCGCGCGCCCTCGACCCACCCGATGCGGTCGTTCTCCAGCCCGCGCAGCCCCTTCTGCCAGGCCTGCTTGAAGGTGCGCCCGATGGCCATGACCTCGCCCACCGCCTTCATCTGCACGCCCAGCGTCGGGTCGGCGGTCGGGAACTTCTCGAACGCGAAGCGCGGGAACTTGGCGACCACGTAGTCGAGCGTTGGCTCGAACGACGCCGGCGTGGACTGTGTGATGTCGTTGGGCAGCTCATCGAGCCGGTAGCCGACCGCCAGCTTGGCGCCGATCCGCGCGATCGGGAACCCGGTCGCCTTGGACGCGAGCGCCGAGGAGCGCGAGACGCGCGGGTTCATCTCCACCACGAGCAGCTCGCCGGTGCCGGGGTGCACCGCGAACTGGATGTTGCAGCCGCCCGCCTCGACCCCGATCTCGCGGATGATCGCGATCGCGGCATTGCGCATGCGCTGGTACTCGACGTCGGAGAGGGTCTGCGCGGGGGCCACCGTGATCGAGTCCCCGGTGTGCACGCCCATGGGGTCGACGTTCTCGATCGAGCAGACGATCACCACGTTGTCGGCGCCGTCGCGCATCACCTCCAGCTCGAATTCCTTCCAGCCGATCACGCTGCGGTCGATCAGCACCTCGTCGATCGGCGACAGGTCGATGCCGCGGCGCACGGCCGCCTCGAACTCCTCCAGGTTGTAGGCGATGCCGCCGCCCGTGCCGCCGAGCGTGAAGGACGGCCGGATGATCGCCGGGTAGCCGACCTCCTCGATGATCGACAGGGCTTCGTCCACCGTCCGCGCGAAGCCGCCGTGGGCGACCGCGAGGCCCAGCCGCGCGACCGCGGCGGAGAACTGCTCCCGGTCCTCGGCCATCCGGATCGCGCGCGCATCGGCACCGATCAGCTCCACGCCATGCGCGTCCAGCACACCGCGGTCGTAGAGCTCGAGCGCGACGTTGAGCGCGGTCTGACCGCCCATCGTCGGGAGCAGCGCATCCGGCTTCTCCTTCTCGATGATGCGCTCGACCCACTCGGGCGTGATCGGCTCGATGTAGGTGCGGTCGGCCAGGTCCGGGTCGGTCATGATGGTGGCCGGATTGCTGTTCACCAGCACGACCCGGTAGCCCTCCTCGCGGAGCGCGCGCACGGCCTGGGTACCGGAGTAGTCGAACTCGCACCCCTGCCCGATGACGATCGGGCCCGAGCCGAGGATCAGGATGGTGTGGAGATCTTCGCGTCTAGGCACGGCCGCTATGCATCATCCGTCTTGCGGCTCTCCTTGCGCACGGCCGTCGTCACGATCAGCACGAGCCCGCCCCAGACGATCCCGGCAATGACGGCAAAGGTGAGCAGCGCACTCGTGTTCATGAAGGCTCCGCGGGGTGGTTCGGCGGCTGAAAGTGCGCCCCACCCCACCCGCCCGCAACCCCGCCCTCACCCGCCGTTCCCGTCCCTGTCCCCGGCCTCCGCCGTCCCGGTGCGCCTCTTGCGCATCCCCACCCCACGGCCAGCGACCACGGGCGCTTCGCCCTTCTCGATAGATCGGACGCGCGGCGGTCGGCCGCGCCGGGACTACCGTCGGGTGGAGGCGTCGCCATGGATTACCAGACGCAGGGCGTCATCGAGGAAGGCATCGGTGCGTTCGTGATCGACGGGCAGCGCTGCGAGGTCGCGGTGCGCTCGGAGCCGGACGAGAACGGGATCTGGCACAACGCGCTCCTGTTCCACCGGGCCGGGCGGCTGAACACACACGAGGTGCTGGTGACCGGCCTGGAGTGGCACGTACCGCCGGGGATCGCGCTGGAGCGGGCGCGGGAGCTGAACGAGCTGGAACAGATCGCGTTGCTGGAGCGCGCCATGCGGCCGCGCCAGCCGCTGCTCTGAGCGGCCGGCGCGGCGCGGGGCCTAGCGCGAGATCGAGAAGATGTAGGCGGCCACGGCGCGCACCTGCGCGTCGCTGATCGATGCGCCTCCCTTGGGGGGCATGGGTGCCGGGAACTGCTTCGGCTGCGGCACGCCCTTCATGATGATGTCGGTGATCGCGTCCAGGCTGCCGTCGATGTGCAGCCACTGCGTGTCGTTCAGTGCGGGCGCGAGCGGACCGCCCGCCGCGTTCTGCCCGTGACAGCCGAAGCAGGCGCCGGGGCCGTGGAAGATCTGCTTGCCCTCATCGACCTGCGGCTGCGTCACCCCGGGCGGCAGTGCGACGGGCGGCTCCCCGTCGGGCGGCAGCACAATCGCGGCCGGCGTGGTGTCGCCCATGGCCAGCTGGAGCGGTTCGCCCGACGGCCGGTTGGGCCTGCCCAGCGCCCGCATCGGCGTCGCCTCCTCCGAGCCGATCAGGAGCCGGCCCGCCTCTGCCCCCGGCGTCTTCACGGGACCGCGGTTGGTGCCCGACTCCGGGTTCTGGCACGCCCCCGTGACGAGGCCCAGCACGAGCACCCCTGCCCCGAGTGTATAGCGTCGCATTTTCGATCTCCTGTGACTCGCCTCGAACAGGCCCGACAGCACCCCTAATCTAGCACGGTGACGCGCCCGCGACAGGCCATGCCGCGCAACCGGTTACCCGCGCAGGGGATGCCGCCGCCGCTCAGGATTCGCCGCGCACCTGCGCACCGGTGAGGCCGAGCTCCGGCGCGATCGCGCGCATGGCCTCGATCACGTTCTCGATGTGCTCGCCCAGCTCCACCCCCAGCAGCTCCGCGCCCTGCTTCACTTCCTCCCGGTCGACCCCGCGCGCGAACGCCGCATCCTTCATCTTCTTGCGAACCGACTTCGCCTGCAGATCGTCCAGCCCGTTCGGCCGCACCAGCGCGCTCGCCGTGACCAGACCGGTGATCTCGTCGCAGGCGAGCAGCACCTTGTCGAGCTGGGTTTCCGGCGCGACGCCCGTGAAGCCGTGCCGGTGCGCCAGGATCGCGTGCAGGATCTCCTCGGAGTAGCCGTGCTCGCGCAGCTTCGCCACCGCGCGCAGCGGGTGCTCCTCAGGGTATTTCTCCCAGTCCAGGTCGTGCAGCAGGCCAGCCAGGCCCCACTGCTCCTCGTCGGCCTCGAAGCGGCGCGCGTAGAAGCGGACCGCCGCCTCCACCGAGCGCATGTGATGGCGCAGGCCCTCGTTCTCCACCCAGCTCTCGAGCAGCTCGAGCGCCTCTTCCCGTGACGGCATGATCGCGGCTCCGGTTGATGTCGTGAAGTCGCCCGGCAAGATAGGCGCGCGGCCCGCGCCTACGCGAGCAGCTCCCGCAGCGCCTCGACGGTGGCGACCGGCGCGTGACAGCTGCGCCCGACGCAGACGTAGGCACGCGCCCCGCTCGCGGCCGTGACCATGGCGCGCACCTCGGCGGGCAGCTCGGTCGATGCCGCCCGATCCGCACTCACGTGGCGCACCGTGGTGCGCGGGCGATGCCTGCGCCGTGCCTCGGCGAGGAGCGCACGGGCGTCATCGTCGTCACCCACGATGACGATGTGCGTGACATCGCCGGTCAGCCAGGCGACTGCCCTCACGTAGGTGGCGGCGGCACTGCCCAGCCGGCCGGCGGACTCGGCGAACGCGCCCAGGATCCGCTCGGCGTCCGCGCGGGCCTGCTCGTCGCCGGTGAGCGACCACAGCCGGAGCAGCACCAGCGCGGCGGTCCCGTTGCCGGACGGCGCCGGCGAGTCGGTGATCGGGAGTAACGGCCGCGAGAGCGGCTTCGCCGCGCCGGGCGCATCGGCCGGCCGGTCGAGCAGCCCGTCGCCCGCCGGATCGCGGAAGCGCTGCACGAGCGTGCGCGCCTGCACGCGCGCCGCATCCAGCCAGCGCTCCTCGTGCCGCGTCTCGTAAGCGTCGAGCAGTGCCTGCACCAGGAACGCCTGGTCCTCGAGCAGCTCGCCGGTGCCGGACGCGAGCACGTGCGGGACGGCGCGCCCCTCCGGCACCTCGGCCAGCACCCGCTCCAGGGCGCGCACCGCGTCCGCCGCAGCATCGTCCCGCTCGCAGCAGCGCGCGGCGACCAGGAAACCGGAAGCGACGAGCGCGACCCAGCCCGCGTACTGCGTCTCGTCCACGTACGGCCGCGGACGCTGCGCGCGCACCTCGCGCAGGCGACGCCGCACTTCCTGGAGCTCCCGCTCGACCGCGTCCGCGCTCGACCCGAGCTGGCGCGCGATCGACGCCGCGTCGTGTCCCTCGAAGAGGACGCGTCGCGTGGGATCCAGGTGCATGCTCGCGCCCGCATCGTCCAGCCCGTAATGCAGCGACGCGATCCGGAATTGCTCATCATGGCCGAGTGCGGCGCGCAGCTCCGCCTCGGTCCAGGTCCAGTAGTCGCCGTCGTCGTCCGGACCGACGTCCGCATCCTGCGACGCGGGGAAACCGCCGCGCTCGAGCAGCCCGGGCGCGATCTCGCGATAGTGCGCGATGATCCCGTCGCAGACGCGCCGGAAGCGGGCTGCGCCGGTCGCCGCGAACGCGCGCGCGTACGTGCCCAGCAGCGGCCCGTTGTCGTACGCCATCTTCTCGAAGTGCGGCACCAGCCAGCGGGCGTCCGTCGAGTAACGATGGAAGCCGCCGCCGAGCTGGTCGTAGATGCCGCCGCGCGCCATCGCCTCGAGCGTCTCCACGACCATGCGGCGGGTCCAGTCCGCGCCCTCGTCGAGCCAGGCGTCGAGCAGCAGGTCGAGCGCGCCGGGATTCGGGAACTTGGGCGCGCCGCCGAAGCCGCCGTACCGGAAGTCGAACGTGCGCGCCAGCTCCTCCACGGTGTCGTGCACGAGCGACGCCTGCACCGTGCCCGGTGACGCTTCGCCCTGCGCATACGACGCGAGCCGCTCCTCGATGCCGCGCGCGGCGTCGAGCGCGCGCGTCCGCTCGTCGCGCCACACCCGCGCCACCTCGTCGAGCACGCGTCGGAAGGAGGGGCGGCCCAACCGTTCGGCCGGCGGGAAATAGGTGCCGCCGTAGAAGACCTCGCCGTCCGGCGTCAGGAACGCCGTGAGCGGCCAGCCGCCCTGGCCGGTGAGCAGCTGCACCGCGCGCTGGTAGCGCGCGTCCACGTCCGGCAGCTCGTCGCGGTCCACCTTGACCGGCACGAACAGCTCGTTGATGAGTGACGCGGTATCCGCGTCCTCGTAGCTCTCCCGGTCCATGACGTGGCACCAGTGGCACCACACCGCCCCGATGTCGAGCAGGATCGGGCGGTCCTCGGCGCGGCTGCGCGCGAACGCCGCGTCGCCCCAGGGCAGCCAGGCCACCGGCTGGGTCGCCCCGTGCTTCAGGAACGGGCTGCGTTCGTCGGCGAGGCCGTTGCGGACGGTACCGGTCATCAGGGCGACTCCTCCCGGGTGCTTGCGCCGCCCGCTCAGAGCGTGCAGCTGGGACAGATGTCGCAGAGCACGCACTGCTCGTGCCGGGGCGTGGGCGCACGGCAGACCGCGCGACCATGGTAGATGAAGAGATGGGACACGTCGGTCCAGTCGTCGCGCGGCACGATCTTCACCAGCTCCTGCTCTATCCGGACCGCGTCCGACTCGCGCGTGAAGCCGAGGCGTTGCGCCAGGCGCGTCACGTGCGTGTCCACGACCACGCCTTCGTTGCGGTGGAACGCATTCCCGATCACCACGTTCGCCGTCTTGCGGCCGACGCCCGGCAGCGCGGTGAGCGACGCCATGTCGGAGGGAACCGCGCCGTCGTGCCGCTCGACGACCGCGCTCGCCATGCCGAGCAGGCTCTTCGTCTTGTTGCGGAAAAAGCCGGTCGAGCGGATCAGCTCCTCCAGCTCCTCCGTGCGCGCCGCCGCCAGGTCCTCCGTCGTCGGGTAGCGCCGGAACAGCGCCGGCGTCACCATGTTCACCCGCTCGTCCGTGCACTGCGCCGACAGGATCGTCGCCACCAGCAGCTCGTACGCATTCCGATGGTCGAGCGAGCACTTGGCGTCCGGGTACTCTGCGCGCAGCCGCCGGATCACCTCCACGGCACGCGCGCGGCGAGCGGCGACGCCCTCGCGCCTGAACCGCGGCTTCACGGTCTTCACCGCCTTCCCGGTCTTCGCGGTCTTCGCGGTCTTCGCCGTCTTCGCGGTCTTCATTTCCCTCGTTCCGTCATCAGCCACGGGCACGCTCCCTGAGCCAGGCCTGCACGTCCTCGAGCGGCCAGGTGTTCAGCACCTCACGGGCGCCGAGGCCGCCTTTCCGCGCCATGTACACGCCGTACTCGACGACATCGAGGGCGCGCGCCGAGTGGGCATCGGGGTTGATCGCGGTGCGCACGCCCGCGGCGCGCGCCGCCGGCCAGTGGCGCCAGCCGAGGTCGAGCCGGTGCGGGTCGGCGTTGATCTCGATGAGCACGCCCCGCTCGGCCGCGCGTGCGATGACCGCCTCGAGGTCCAGCTCGTAGCCGCTGCGGTGCAGCAGCAGCCGCCCGGTGGCATGTCCCAGCATGGTCACATGCGGGTCGTCGAGCGCGCGCAGCACGCGCGCCGTCATCTGCGGGCGGGCCATGCGGAACTGCGAGTGGACCGACGCGACCACGTAGTCGAAGCGCTCGAGCAGCCCGCTCGCCGCCAGGTCGACCGTGCCATCCGCCAGGATATCGGCCTCGATCCCCTTGAACAGCCAGAGCGCGTCGCCATGCTGGCCGTTCCACGCGTCGATCTCGTCGTGCTGCCGCAGGATCTGGTCGTGCGAGAGCCCGCCCGCATAGTATGCGGCCGGCGAATGGTCGGCGATGCCCAGGTAGCGCCAGCCGCGCGCCCGCGCGGCCTCCGCCATCTCCGCGACGGTGGCGGTGCCGTCGCTCGCGCTGGTATGGCAGTGGAACGTGCCGCGCAGGTCGCTGCGCTCGACCAGCCGCGGCAGCGGCGCCTCGGCCGTGCCACGCACCCAGCTCGCGTCCTCCCGTACCTCGGGGGCGACGTACTGCAGGCCGAGCGCGCCGTACAGGGCAGGCTCGTCGGCCACGTCCATGGTGCGTTTTCCCGTGCGCAGCCCGGCGGGATCGAGCGTCATGCCTCGCTCGCGCGCGCGCGCCTGCAATGCTGCCACGTGCGTCGCGCTGCCGGTCGCGAAGAACAGGCGGGTCGCGAACTCGGCGCGCGGCACGCAGACCAGACGCAGCAGCAGCCCATCGGCCAGCTGCACACAGGCCTCGCCGGGGGTCTCGAGATCGGGGCGGCGAGTGCCGGGGAGCGCGCGGAACGCGGTGAGGATGACGTCGCATTGCGGCGCCGCCGCGGCGGTCACGATGTCGAGCGCAGCCACGACCTCGAGCCGGCGACGCACCGGGCCGGCCAGCTCCGCGTCGAGCACGCCGTCGATGGTGCGGACGTGCCCGAGGACGCGAGCGGCCGCGTCGAGCACCGGGGCGAGCCGCCGCTGCCCGACCGCCGCGCGCGCGAAGCCCAGCCCGCGCCCGATCCGCTCCTGAGTCTTCACGCCGAAGCCGCGCACCTCGGCGACACGGCCGGCCGCTACCGCGGCCTCCAGGTCGGCGACGCTCTCGATGCCGAGCGCCTCGCGCAGCTGCTGGATCTTGCGGATGCCGAGGCCGGGCACGTTCATCAGCTCGCGCAGCCCGCTCGGCGTCCGCTGCCGCAGCTCGTCGTAGTAGCGGCTGCGCCCGTCCCGCACGAGCTCGGCGATCACCCGCGCGGTGGCCGGTCCGACGCCGGCGATCCGCTCCAGGGCGCCCTGCTCGCGGGCGAGCGCCGCGACATCGACGTCGGCACTCTCGAGCGCCCGCGCCGCGCGCGTGAACGCCCGCGCCTTGAAGCGATTTTCACCCGTTAGCTCGAGGAGACTGCCGATCTCCTCCAGCACCAGCGCGATCGCGAACCGGTCCATGCCTCTCGAGGTGATGGAAGACGCGCGACGCGAGCTTGAGCAGCTCGCCCGCGGTGGTGAGGCCGAACAGCCCGCGCAGCTCGCCCCCCGGCAGCAGGTTGGCGAAATCCGCGCCGTCGTCGCGCGCCTGTACGTCCGCCCAGTGGCCCGCGCGCGGCACCGGTGCGCTCACCTCGAAGACACTGAACCCGGCACGCGCGGGGTGCAGTCCCTCGACCAGCAGCAGGTGCAGCGGCGCGGACGCGTCGCCGGCCAGGCTCCAGAAGAAGCCGTCGACCGCCTCGGCCGCGTCCGGATCCGGCGGCGTCCAGACCAGGTGCCGGGGCAGCTGCACGTAGCCCGCCTCGGCGGGAGTGCGCAGCGACCAGCTGCCGATCCCGGGCGCGGCGAGCAACGTGCGCAACTCGCTCTCGGCGACACTCACCTGCACCTCGCCGGCGCGCCAGTAGCGGAACGCGTGGAACGCGAGCAGGCCGAGCGGCGCCGAGCCGTATGGACCCTCGGCGCCCAGGTCGTGCACCAGCTCGCCGGTCTCGGGGAGCATCAGGAAGATGTCGGGCACGCGCAGGTCGAGCGCGCCCGCCTCCCCGGCCGCCGCGATCGCGGGGAAGTGTCGCTCCACGAGGCCCGGCTCGAGGAACGCCAGGCGGTACGGCTCCACGCGCTCACTCATCGCCCGCCTCCGCGCCGAGCAGCAGCACCGCGTCCGCGACCCCCTCGCGGACCTCCGGCCGAACGCCCCGCATCAGCCGGCGCAGCCGCTCCCCGAGCCGCTGCGGCCGCACCAGCACCAGGGTCAGCGCGGCCGGCGGATCGCGCACGCCCGCCACCTCGACGAAGAGCACATCCGCGGCGACGCCCGGTACCGCCACCCGGTACGTGGCGCCCTGCCACTCGAGCTGTACACTGGCGCCCGTCAGCTCCTGCTCCAGGAAGTACTCGTCCTCGATGCGATACCAGCCGCCGCCCAGCGATTCGCCCGACCGGAAGAACAGCGGCTCGAACGACTCGCCCTGGCGACGCCGGAAATTCTCGTCCGCCGCGTAGTCCACGCCCTCGAGCGCATCCTCCGCGGCCAGCGACTCCAGGTGGTGCTGCAGCTCGTGGGTGAGCGTCTCCCACAGCTCGCCCTCCCAGTCGAAGTCCGGCTCCGCACGCGCCAGGCGCCAGAACGAGCCGTAATGGAGTACCACGAAGGAGCGCGTCGTGTCGGGGCCGCCGAATGCCGAGGGGTACGTCTCCGTCAGGCACTCGCCCAGCGTGTACACCTCGTCGAGGTCGGGGTGGGCCCGCGCCCCCCGCTCCACCAGCAGGCCGTCCACCCCCGCACGGTACGATTCCGGGATCTCCTCCCAGAGCGCGCGGGCACGCTGCTCGAATGCGTCGAACTTCACATCGCGTTGCGGGGCAACGAGGGGAAACAGCCACCACCGCGGAGCGCCATCCGGCGGCGCAACCAGGGGCGCACCCGTCCGCTTGCGGCCCGGCACGGGCGGCGTGAATATAGGTTTGCCTGCCCGCCGCGGCCACGCGATCTGCAGGCCAGTCGTAGACCGCGTGCCAGCGCGGCCTGCCCCGTCAACCGGGTAGAAGGAGGATATGTTCCATGGGAATGCCCGTCGTCCACTGGGAGATCACCGCCAAGGACGCCCGCAAGCTGGAATCTTTCTACAGCCAGATGTTCGACTGGAACGTGCAGCAGGCGCCGCTCGCCGTGCACCCCGTCGATACCGGTACCGAAACCGGCATCTCCGGCGCGATCACGGCCACGGACGGGTCCTGGCCGACCGGTGCGTTCTTCTACGTCCAGGTGGACGACGTCCGGCAGTACCTCGACAAGGCCGAGCAGCTCGGCGCCACCACGCTCCTGCCGCCGACGCGCGTCGACGAGCAGGCCACCATCGCGATCTTCCGTGATCCGGAGGGCGTGCGGGTCGGACTCATGCAGCGCTGAGAGACGCTGAGTGACGGCACGGAGGGGGGCGGCTCGCTGGACGGGTCGCCCCTCTTCTCATGCGACGTCTCGGGGGCGGGCCCACTCCGCTATCGGCGGGCCCCGCGCTGCGACTCATGCTGCTCCTTGGGAGACGGGGAGGTAGCAGAGGACACCGGTTTTCGGACGGCGCAGAGGCGCGGAGGCGCGGAGGCGCGAGAGTGGGCAAGGATGTGAACATCATCACCGGGAGGGTGGTGGATCTGGCGGTGCGCATGCACTCGGCGCTGGGGCCGGGGCTGCTGGAGTCCGTCTACGAGACGATCCTGGTGCGGGGGCTCTGTCGATCGGGGCTCGAGGTGGTGCGGCAGAAATCGGTGTCGTTCGAGTATGACGGGATGCGTTTCGAGAATGCGTTCCGCCCGGACATCGTGATCGAGCAGACCGTGATCGTGGAGGTAAAGTCGGTACCGTACAATCCGCTCCACGAAAGACAGCTCCTGCTTACCTCCGCCTCCTCGACTGCCGCGCCGGCCTGCTACTGAACTTCGCCACCCCGCTGATGAAGCACGGCATCAAGAGACTCGTAAACCACCTCTGACGTCTCCGCGCCTCCGCGCCTCCGCGCCTCCGCGCCGTTCGAAACCGGCGCCCTCTCCCTCCCCCTCAGCGTCTCTCACGGGATGGAAGCAGGCATACTCCCGGCCGGCGGCTCCGCCCGCTCCCCCTGCGCCTCGATCCTGCGCGCCATCCAGCGGTTCAGCGCGAGCAGCAGCCCGAGCGTCGCCACCCACTGCGCGCTCATCAGCCCGATGCCGTACTGGCTCCAGGGATCGTCGCCGCGCACCTGCCAGAACCACCAGACGATCAGCGTGATCGCCTCGGCCACGACGAGCCTGACCGCGAAGTCCCACCAGCGGCCGATGCGGATGTCGCTGTGCGGGCCGTTGATCAGGTTCTCGCGGAACCGGCGCACGCCGTACTTGAGCGCGGCGAGCGCGAAGAACAGCCCGGACAGCATCAGGCCGACGCCCCAGACGAAGTCCTGGTTGTTGAAGATGTCGGCGTGCAGGGCGGAGGGGACGCCGAGCGCGAAGCCCAGGCCACCGACCACCGCGAGCCCGAGCTTCCGGTTGACGCCCATGTCCTGGAGCACGCGTACCGACAGCTCGATCATCGAGATCAGGCTCGTCCAGGCCGCGAAGAAGAGGGCCGCGAAAAACAGCACCATGAACCAGCGCCCGGCCGGCATGATCGCGAACAGCTGCGGCACCCAGATGAAGGTGAGCCCGGTGTTGTCGGCGCCCACGATCTGCTGGCTGGCGTCGGGCATCATCGAGAACACCGTGCACAGCACCATGATGCCGGCCAGCAGCGAGACGCTGTTGTTGCCGAAGCCGAGCATGAACGCATTCAGCGCGGTGTCCTCGCGCCGGCGCATGTAGATCGCGTACGTCAGCACCAGGCCCCAGCCCGCACCCGTGTCCCACGCGTTCTGCGTGAGTGCCTCCAGCCAGATGCGCGGATGTGCCAGGTCGGCCCAGTGCGGCGTGAACAGGAAGTTGAGCCCCGCGCTCGCCCCCGGCAGCGTCACCGCCCGGATCGCGAGCGCCACCACCATGATGAACAGGCTCGGAATCAGTACCTTGGCGGCGGCCTCGATGCCACGCACGCCGCGCGCGACCACGAAGATGCCGAGCAGCAGCGCGATCGCCTGGAAGATGACCACGGTGGGCGTCCACGCGAACGACGTCCAGAGCGCGCCCGGCTCGCCCTGCCCCACCTGTCCGAGCAGCGCACCCAGCGTGTAGCGGATGGTCCAGCCGGTGACGACCGCGTAGTAGCACATGATCGCGATCGCGGTCCAGGCCACCCACGCGCCCATCCAGGCGAAGCGTCGCCCCATGGTGCGCGTGAAGGCGCCGATCGTGCCGAAGCGCGTCGACTTGCCCATGGCGAACTCGATCAGCAGCAGCGGCACCGACCAGAGCAGCAGGAACGTGACCCACGCGACCAGGAAGGAGCCGCCGCCGTTGGTCGCGGCGACGCGCGGGAACCGCCAGATGTTGCCGGTGCCCACGGCCATGCCGAGCATGGCCAGGATCATCCCCCAGCGGCTGGAGAAGTGCTCGACGCGCGACGTCACCGTCAGCCGATCCGCTCGCGGATGTAGCTCACCAGTTGCGCGACCGCGACGCGCTCCTGCGCGAGCGAGTCGCGATGCCGCACCGTCACGCTGTCGTCCTGCATGGACTGTCCGTCGACGGTGATGGCGAACGGGGTGCCGGCCTCGTCCTGGCGGCGGTAGCGGCGTCCGATCGAGCCGCTGTCATCGTAGAACGAGGGCATGCCGAGCGCCCGGAACTCGCGCTGGATGCGCGTCGCCAGCTCCGGCATGCCGTCCTTCTTCACGAGCGGGAAGACCGCCACCTTGAGCGGCGCGAGCCGCGGGTGCAGCCGCAGCACGACCCGCGTCTCGCCCTCGACGCTCTCCTCGTGGTACGCATCGCACAGCGCCGCCAGCATGGTGCGTCCGACGCCCACCGCCGTCTCGATGACGTACGGCAGGTACTTCTTCTCGCGATCCATCGGGTCGACGTATTCCAGCTTCTTGCCCGAGTACTCCTGGTGCCGGCGCAGGTCGAAGTCGGTGCGGTTGTGCACGCCCTCGAATTCCTGCCAGCCGAACGGGAACTCGTACTGGATGTCGAACGCCTTCTTCGCGTAGTGCGCGAGCTCGTCCGGCCCATGCTCGTGGAAGCGCAGCTTCTCCGGGCGGATGCCCAGGCCCTGCACCCACTCCATGCGCCGCGCCTTCCAGTGCTCGAACCACTCGTCGTCCGTGCCCGGCTCCACGAAGAACTGCATCTCCATCTGCTCGAACTCGCGGGTCCGGAAGATGAAGTTGCCGGGCGTGATCTCGTTGCGGAACGCCTTGCCGATCTGCGCGATCCCGAACGGCACCCGTTGCCGCCCCGAGTTCAGCACGTTCTGGAAATTCACGTAGCTGCCCTGGGCCGTCTCCGGCCGCAGGTAGACCACCGACGCGGAATCCTCGACCGGACCCATGAACGTCTTGAACATCAGGTTGAAGCTGCGTGCCTCGCCGAACGCGTCGCGCGTGCCGCACACCGGGCACTGGCCGTTCTGCACATCGTCCTGGTCGGCACGGAAGCGGCGCCGGCAGCTCCGGCACTCGATGAGCGGGTCCGTGAAGCCGGCCACGTGGCCGCTCGCCTCCCAGACGCGCGGATGCATCAGGATCGCGGCATCGAGACCCTCGATGTCGTCACGCTCGTGCACCATGGCGCGCCACCACGACTCCTTGACGTTGCGCTGCAGCTCCACCCCGAGCGGGCCGTAATCCCAGACCGAGCCGGTCCCGCCGTAGATCTCGGAGGACTGGAAGATGTAGCCGCGCCGCTTGCACAGCGACACGAGCTTCTCCATCACGTCGTTTGCTTTTGCCATTGCCGCAGATCGGTTGGATGCGCCGGCCGGCGGCGCGTGCGGCAACTTACCCGGGGTAAAGGAGGGGAGCAACGGCCCGGGCGACGCCCGGCAGGGACCGGGTGCGGCCGGAGCGATCCGGCCGCATCACCGGCTCAGGTGGTGTGACGTGGCTCTTCGGCAGGCACCTCGCCCAGCGGTCCGGCACCGACCTCGAACATGCCGAGCCGCTGCGCCGTGAACAGGTAGCTCGCCCAGGTGACCGGACCACCCAGCGCACAGATGCCGGCGAGGCCACTCAGCACGCCCGCACACAGCATCGCGAAGCCGAACAGCAGGACGCCCACGCCCAGCATGCCGACGTCGCGCTCGCCCACCCGGTGCAGCCTTCTGCTTGCTACCGCCAGGGCCGCGCCCGCACCCGCGAACCCGACCGCCGCGAACAGCAGCAGGATGATGGCCAGCTCGATCGTCATGTCTCCTCCCAGTGCTGCGCACGACGCCCACGACAGCGCCGCACCGTCCTTCCTGGTTCATCGGAGGAGCAAAAATCAAACCCGCACGCGCGTTCGGCGAACCCGCCACGCGAGCACCTGGACGTCCCGGTCAAACGCGGATCCCCGCGGCAGCACCCCCGGGGCCCCGGTCTCCGATCATGGCCGCTCCGCGGCCCGGTTCAGCTCCCGCGCGAGTGCCTGCAGCCGCTCCGCCCGCGCCGCCAGCCCCGCCGCCAGCCGCCGCGCACTCTCCGGGTTCGCCCGTCGCCGGCCGCTCCGCCACGAACGCAGCACGTCGTAGCTCAGCGACGATTCCGACGCCAGCTGGCGCATCGCGAAGGGCGCCTCCCGCAGAACCTCCTGCACCGTCTCGTGCAACGATCCCTGCCTCACGCCCACCTCCTGCGGGTGTACGCAACCTGCGATACACCTTAATCCACCCCGGAGGGCCCTTACAACCGATGGGCAGGGCCAGTCACCCGGACCGGCCCGCGCTGGCTCAGAAGATCTTCAGGTCGATGTAACGCTGCGGACGCTGGCGGATGTCGGTGGCCAGCGCGCGCACCTCGCGGAGCGCTTCGTTGAGCTCCAGGTAGACGCTGGAATCGTTGATCATGCGGGCCAGGGTGCCGCTGCCGCGATCGATCTTGGCCATGATCGAGCCGAAGTCGTTGAGCGACGTGCCCATGTTCTCGGCGGCCACGTTGAGCGACTGTGCGGTGCGCTCGATCTCGGCGATGGTTCGGGAGAGGGCGGGTCCGGTCTCGGCGTCGGCGAGGGACTCGGTGCTGCGGCGGAGCGCGGCGGCGGCGGCCCGCAGCTCGACCATGGCGGCGCGCAGCTCGAGCGCACTGCCGGGGAGGGCGGCCGCGGTGGCGTGCATGTCGGCGATCGCGGCGGGCGCGAGCAGCGAGTCGGCGCTGGCGAGCACGGAGCCGACCTGCACCGAGAGACTGGAGGCGAGGTCGGTGAGCTGCGGCGTGGTCAACCCGTAGATGGTGTCGCCGCTCTGCAGCTGGAGCATGGCCTCGCCGGGGATCAGCTCGAGGTTATGGGCGCCGAACACGTCGCCGGTGATGGCGGCACGGGTGTCGGCAGGCAGCGCCAGGTTGTCGGCGACGCGCAGCTGGACGATGACCCCGCCGCTGCGGCTCAGCACCACGGAGCTCACCGAGCCGACCTCGACGCCTTTCAGGTGGACGCGGTCGCTGCGCTTCAGGCCGCCGCCGTTCTCGAGCGACACGATGACGTCCATGCCGCCGCGCAGCACGGGCGTGCCCAGCAGCCAGTAGAGGCCCCAGAAGAAGACGATGGCGGCGACGATGGCGAGGGCGCCGACCGCGATGATGTTGCGCTTGCGCTTGTCCATTTGGGCTCAGGCCTCAGGCGGCGTCCATGCGGGTGCGTCGCACGAAGCGCTGCACGATCGGATCGGTGTTCTCCAGGATGCCTGCGGGCGTGTCATCGGCGCGGATGCGACCTTCGTAGAGCAGCGCGATGCGGTCGCCAACCTCGAACGCGGTGTCCAGGTCGTGGGTCACGACGATGCTGGTCACGCCCAGCTTGCGACCGACCTCCATGATCAGCTCGTCGATGTTGTCCGCGTTCACCGGGTCGAGCCCGGTGGTCGGCTCGTCCCAGAGCAGGTAGCGCGGCTTGCTCGCGATCGCGCGGGCGACGCCCACGCGCTTGCGCATGCCGCCGGAGAGCTCGCTCGGGTACTTGTTCATGACCGAGGGGTCGAGGTTGACCTTGCTGAGCAGCTCTTCGGCCTCGCCGCAGCACGCCGAGGGCGGACGGAGGCTGTGCTCGTCCTCCTGCGCCAGCCAGAGGTTCTCGCCGACCGTGAGCGAGTCGAACAGGGCCGCGTTCTGGAAGACGTAGCCCAGGTTGCGGCGCACGCGGCGCAGCTCCGCGGGCGTCGCGTTCGCGATCGAGACGCCATCCACGATGACGTCGCCGGCATCCGGCTCGAGCAGCCCGATCGCGTGCTTGATGAGCACGCTCTTGCCGGTGCCGGAGGGCCCGAGCAGGGCCAGCGTCTCGCCCTCCTGCACCACCAGGTCGACGCCGCGCAGCACCTGCAGCGGTCCGAAGCTCTTGTACAGGTTGCGGAACTCGATCACGGCCACCTCATCGGTTCAGAACGCCTTCAGCACGGGAGCGAGCAGCACGTCGAGCACCATCAGCACGATCGTGGTGGTCACCACCGCCGTCGTCGTGGTGCGGCCGACGCCTTCCGCACCGCCGGTGCCCTGCAGGCCCACGAAGCACGCGATGAACGTGATCGCGACTCCGAAGACGGCGCCCTTCAGTACCGAGAAGATGAGCGCCCAGGTCCGGAAGTAGAAGCGCATCCCGTAGATGACGTCGGCGGTGGTGAGTCCGTCCACGGCCAGGATGCCGACCGCCCAGCCCGCGAACAGGCCCATGAAATCGGCCAGGATGACCAGCGGCGGCACCACCAGGAAGCCGCCCAGCACGCGCGGCACCACCAGGAACGCGACCGGGTCGCGGCCCATGGCGTAGAGCGCATCGATCTGCTCGGTGACCTTCATCGAGGCCAGCTCCGCGGCGATCGCCGCGCCCACCCGGGCCATCAGGATGATCGCGGTGAGCAGCGGGCCCAGCTCGGTGAGCACGCTCGCCGCGAGCACGCTGCCGATCACCCAGAGCGGCAGCCCGCCCGTGAACTGCGCGCCGGTCTGCTGCGACGTGACCGCGCCGCCCAGGGCCGCGATGAAGAGCACCAGCCCCAGCGACTGGATGCCCATGATGTAGGCCTGCTGGAGCGTCGCGGTGATGTAGCGGCGCGGATATGGCAACACGCGGAAGATGTCGCGCCACATGAGCGTGGCCAGGCCCACGTTGGTGAGCGCGCGCGTGCTCGCCCGCCACGCACCGCCGAGCAGCACTGTCGCGCCCGCCTGCGTTGTCGCCATGCCTCTCCGCAACCACCCGCTGTCGATTCGGCCCCCGGCGCGTCCCGCGGTGGCACGGGCGGTTCGGGGCAAGCTTGAAAGATATGGCCGCGGCGGAACCGATTCCACCCTGCCGCGCCCGCCCCCGTCGCTACGCGGCCGCGACCGCCTGGATCTCGAGGAGGCAGCCGTGCCGCAGCGTGGGTACCGGCACGACCGCGCGGGCGGGCCGGTGCGCGCCGAGCACGCGCGCGAACGTCTCGTCGAAGCCGGCCCAGAGGCCCCGGTCGGTGATGTAGACGGTAACCGAGATGAGCCGCTGCAGGTCGCTGCCGGCCGCCGCCAGCACGGCCTCGACGTTGCGCAGCGTCCGCTCCGCCTGCGCGCCGATGTCGGTACCGACCACGGCGCCGGTTTGCGGGTCGATCGGCAGCTGCCCGGCGACGTGGACCACGCCGCGGTGCACCACGCCCTGGCTGTAGTGGCCGGCCGGGCGCGGCGCCGCGTCCGTGCTGATGATTCTGATCACCTCGTCGCGCATGCTCCTCCCGGGAAGCGGCGTCAGGAGTGACGGGGCGGCCGCCGAGCACCCGCCCTGATGCAGGAAACCCCGCGGCGGCAGCCGCGGGGCCTCTCGATGGAGCTGACCGGGATCGAACCGGTGACCCCCTGCTTGCAAAGCAGGTGCTCTCCCAGCTGAGCTACAGCCCCGAAAAGCCGTTCGCCACAGCCCGGATCGGGCAGATATCCGGCGGAATCGGCCAACAATAATAACAACGCTGCGCCCTCCGGGTCTACGGGCCGAGCGCCGGTGCTGGTCCGCGTGAGCGCTGCCTCAGGCGCTCCGTCCGGGGAGCGCCGGCCGGATCTCGATGCGGCGCCGCCGGGCCGCCTGGAGCAGGATCGCGGTGGTCAGCTCGGCATCATCGACCAGCAGGTAGCGGCGCGAGGAGGCGCGCACCTCGTCGATACGGATGCCGTCGGCGTAGAGGGTAATCGCCTCGATGCGCGCGTGCGGCACGCTGAAGGTGCGCTTCGCGCCCTGGAACACGAGACGTCGGCTGGTGATGACCAGCATGCCCAGGTCGCTCGGCAGGATGTCGTCGGCGGGGCGCAGCGGGTCGCGGGGTCCGACGGCGGCGAACGGCGCCGTATCGAGCACCGTGAACGGGATGCCGCGCGGCTCGCCGGACGCGGGCAGGGCCAGGCGGTCCGCAAGCGTGCACTGGACCACCCAGTGGCTGCGCTCCTCGGGGACCAGCGCGACCGGGGAACGCACGCTCGGCAGCTGACCTTCCGCGATGCGCGCCAGCATGCGCAGGCGGCTGACCTGGGTCAGGTCGGCCGCGATGTCGTTCTCGGTGAGACCGAGGTCCCGCTGCAGGCGGTGCAGGGTCGCGTCCTCTTCGGGCGTGAGCCGCGCGTCCGCGGCCGCATCGCGCAGCGCACCGCGATAGATCGCGAGCGCGGCCATGCGCACTTCCTCGGCGGTCAGGTCCTTCTCGCGGCGCAGCCGGTCGAGCTCGGCGCGCTCGTCATCGGAGAGCACGCCGTCGGCCACGGCGGCCTGGAGCACTTCCTGGTAGCGGCGCCGGTGCCGGCGGCGGCGGCGGCGCAGCCACAGCTGAGCCAGTACCAGGGCCAGCAGGATGGTTGCGAGCGACGCCAGGATCGAGGTCGTCTGCATGGGGCTAGGCTAAGCCGGGTCCGAACCCCGCGGCAAGGGGTACCCTTGTTGCGGCGTCGGGGTGCTGCACTACCTTCCCGCAGCCCGCGGGCTTTCCCTGTCATTCTCCCTGGAGGATCCATGCGCACGTTGCTCGTAACCGCCTTCTTCCTGCTCTGCGCCGCGCCGGCACTTGCACAGCATGATCATGCGGCTGCCGGCGGCGGCAGCCTGGCCGAGGGCTGGCACGCGCGGCCGGACCGCGCCACCGAGCCGGTCGCCGGCGTGTCCCTGATGAGCCACGGCGAGGGTCTCCACGTGAAGACCGGCCCCGCCGCGATCTTCTGGCACGAGGGCAGCACGGCCGCCGGCAACTTCACCGCGGAAGCCACGTTCACGGCGAAGCAGCAGCCGCCGCGCGAGGCCTACGGCCTGGTGATCGGCGGGCGCGACCTGGCCGAAGAAGGCGTCGATTACGCGTACTTCATCATCCGGGGCGACGGCTCGTTCATGATCCGGCACCGCGCCGGCACCGAGGTGCACACGATCACTCCCTGGACGAAGCACGAGGCCGTGCGCGTGCCCGATGCGGAGGGCGTGGTGAGCAACACCCTGTCCATCGCTGCCGGGGCGGAGCAGATCCGTTTCCTGGTGAACGACACCGAGGTCGCCAGCTTCGAGCGGGGCGGTGCGCTGGGGGTGGACGGCATCGTCGGCCTGCGCGTGAACCACAACCTGGAGCTGCAGGTCGATGGGCTCCGCGTGACGGCGAAGTAACCGACGGTGAGCATGGTCGCCACGCGGCAGGCGTTTCCCTCCGACCTCGACCGGCTGGCCACGCCCGCGGCCATCGTCGACCTGGACGTGATGGAAGCCAACCTCGCGCGCGTGGCCGACTACGCGCGCGCACACACGATCGCGCTGCGACCGCACGCCAAGACGCACAAGACGGCGGCGCTCGCCGCGGAGCAGGTCGCGCGCGGCGCGGTCGGCGTCACCGTCGCCACCGCGCACGAGGCGGAGGTGATGGCGACGGCGGTGAGCGACATCCTGGTCGCCTATCCGCCCGTCGGCCCGGCGCGCATCGCGCGCTTGCTGGCGCTGCCGGAATCCGTGCGCGTGAGCGTCGCGCTCGACTCGATCGAGGCGCTCGAGGGACTGGCGGAGGCGGCGGCCGCGCGCGGCCGCGAGGCGGGCGTGCTGGTCGAGCTGGACGTCGGCATGCACCGCGTCGGCGTGCAGACGCCGGAGGCCGCGCTCGAGCTGGCCCGGCGTGCCGCCACCCTGCGCGGCGTCCGCTACGAGGGCGTGCTCTGCTACCCGGGCCACATCCGCGAGCACGTCTCGGCGCAGGAGCCCGCGCTGCGGCGCCTGGCCGCCGACCTGGAGGCGTTCCTGGACGCGCTCGAGCGCGGCGGGCTCGCGCCCCGGGTCGTGAGCGGCGGCTCGACGCCCACGCTGTTCGCATCCCACCGCATCCCGCAGCTCAGCGAGATGCGGCCCGGCACCTACATCTTCAACGACCGCACGACCGCGGCGATCGGGGCATGTGCCTGGACGGACTGCGCGTACTCGGTGCTCGCCACCGTGGTCAGCACCGCGGTGCCCGGCCAGGCGGCCGTGGATGCGGGCTCCAAGGCGCTCAACCGCGAGGACATCCGCGGCGTCGATGCGCCGGGCTTCGGCGCGCTGCTGGACCGGCCCGGCGTGGTCGTGAAGGCGATGTCGGAGGAACACGGACTGCTCGACCTGGCGGCTACCGACTGGCAGCCGCGCGTCGGCGAGCGCGTGCGCATCGTGCCCAACCACGTCTGCATCTCGGTGAACCTGCACGAGTGGGTGCACGGCGTGCGCGCCGGCGTGGTCGAGCGCTCCTGGAGCGTGGCCGCGCGCGGCTGGGACTGATTCGCGCGCGCCCTGGCCGATGCACGCCGCGCCGCGCGCCCGCGGTCGGGCGCCGGGCGGCTACTGCTTCAGGTAGCCTTTCCGGACCGTCTCCAGGTAAGGGGGCGCGCGGCCACGCCGGGCCGCGTTGATCCGCTAGCTCCGCCTGCCCCGGCACTCGTCGCAAGGACACAGCTCGCGCAGCAGCTCGAACGTGTAGATGCCGGTCTCGTGCCCGTCGCTGAAATCGAAGCGCAGCGCGTAGCGTCCGACGTAGCGCACGGCGGCCGGCCAGATGTCGGGACCGACGCTGGCAGGATCGAGCAGCCGTCGTCCGGTCATCTCCTCGATGCAGCCGGCGCAGGGGCACGCCAGCCGGAGGTAGCGCGGCGCATACTCCGAGGCGTGGCCGTCCGCCCACTCGATGCGCAGACGCGCCGCGTCGTCGCTGGGAACGACGCGGCGCGCCGTCGTGCGCTCCGTCTGCTTCGTCACGCCGGGGCCGTGCCCAGGAGCTGGCGCAGCACGTACTGCAGGATGCCGCCGTGGCGGTAGTACTCCCGCTCCTGCGGCGTATCGATCCGCACCAGCGCCCGGAACTCCTTCGTCCCGCTCGCGCCCGCGGCACGCACCGTCACGATCCGCTCACCGCCCGGCCTCGCGTGCAACGCCTCGCGCACGCCGGCGACGTCGAACACCTCGGTCCCGTCGAACCCGAGACTGGCCGCGCTCTCCCCGTCCACGAATTGCAGCGGCAGCACGCCCATGCCCACCAGGTTGGAGCGGTGGATGCGCTCGTAGCTCTCGGTGATGACCGCGCGCACGCCCTGCAGCAGCGGCCCCTTCGCCGCCCAGTCGCGCGAGGAGCCCGTGCCGTACTCCTTGCCGGCGATCACGACCAGGGGCGTGCCCTCCTCGACGTAGCGCATGGCCGCGTCGTAGATCGACATGACCTCCCCGCTCGGCAGGTGCCTGGTCATGCCGCCCTCCACGCCCGGCACCAGCTGGTTGCGCAACCGGATGTTCGCGAACGTGCCGCGCATCATCACCTCGTGGTTGCCGCGGCGCGCGCCGTACTGGTTGAAGTCCTTCACCGGCACGTCGCGCTCGAGCAGGTAGCGGCCGGCCGGGCTGTCTTTCTTGATGCTGCCCGCGGGCGATATGTGGTCCGTGGTGATGCTGTCGCCGAGCAGCGCGAGCACCCGTGCGCCGGTGATGTCCACCACTTCCGCGGGCTGCGGCCCCATGTTCTCGAAGTACGGCGGGTGCTTGATGTAGGTGGACGCCTCGTCCCACGCGAACAGGTCGGACTTCGGCACGGGCAGCGCCGCCCACCGCTCGTCGCCCTCGAACACGTGCGCGTACTGCGCGTGGAACATCTCGGGGCGCACCGACTGGCGCATGGTCTCGTAGATCTCGGCCTGCGACGGCCAGATGTCGCGCAGAAACACGGAGCGTCCATCGCGCCCGGTGCCGAGCGGCTCGTCGTACAGGTCGAGATCGACCCGTCCCGCGAGCGCAAAGGCGACCACGAGCGGCGGCGAGGCCAGGTAGTTGGCACGCACGTCGGGATTGATGCGGCCCTCGAAGTTGCGGTTGCCGGAGAGCACCGCGCACGCGACCAGGCCGTGCTCGTGGATGGCGCGCGAGACCTCCGCCTGCACGGGCCCGCTGTTGCCGATGCAGGTGGTGCAGCCGTAGCCGACCAGGTTGAAGCCGAGCTGGTCCAGGAACGGTGTCAGCCCCGCGTCGTCCAGGTAGTCGGTCACCACCTTGGAGCCCGGCGCCAGGCTGGTCTTCACCCACGGCCGCCGCACGAGGCCCGCCTGCACCGCCTTCTTCGCGAGCAGCCCGGCCGCGACCATGACCGACGGGTTGGAGGTGTTCGTGCAGCTGGTGATCGCGGCGATCACGACCGAGCCGTCGGCCAGCTCGGTATCGGTGCCCTCCACCGTGATCGGCACCGCGCGTCGCAGCGCGGTGTGCGTGGCCGTGCCGCCGTCGCCGCGCGTGTTGCCCACCATCTCCTGCAGCGAGCCCTGGAACGACGGCTTCACGTCGGAGAGCCGGATCCGGTCCTGCGGCCGGTGCGGCCCGGCCAGGCTCGGCTCTACCTCGGAGAGGTCGAGCGTGAGCGTATCGGAGAAGTCGGGCTCGGGCGATTCGTCGGTGCGGAAGAGTCCCTGCTCCTTCGCGTACGCCTCGACCAGCCGCACCTGTTCGGGCGTGCGTCCGGTGAACTCGAGGTAGTCGAGCGTGAGCGAATCGATCGGGAAGATGCCGCAGGTGGCCCCATACTCCGGCGACATGTTGCCGATGGTGGCGCGGTCGGCCAGGGGCAGCGTGCTCAGCCCGGCGCCGTAGAACTCGACGAACTTGCCGACGACGCCCTTCTTCCGGAGCATCTCCGTGACCGTGAGCACCAGGTCGGTGGCGGTTGCGCCCTCGGGCAGCTCGCCGGTCAGCTTGAAGCCGATCACCTGCGGAATCAGCATCGACACCGGCTGGCCGAGCATGGCGGCCTCCGCCTCGATGCCGCCCACGCCCCAGCCGAGCACGCCCAGCCCGTTCACCATGGTGGTGTGCGAGTCGGTGCCCACCAGCGTGTCCGGGAACGCGACCGCGCGCCCCTCGGGATCCTCGCCGAACACGACCCGGGCCAGGTACTCCAGGTTGACCTGGTGCACGATGCCGGTACCGGGCGGCACCACCCGGAAGTTGCGGAACGCCTGCTGACCCCAGCGCAGGAACGCGTAGCGCTCCCGGTTGCGCTCGTACTCGCGCTCCACGTTGTTCGCGAACGCCATGCGCGTGCCGAACTCGTCCACCTGCACCGAGTGGTCGATGACCAGCTCGGCCGGCTGCAGCGGGTTGATGCGCGTGGGATCGCCGCCCATCCGCTGCATGGCAGCGCGCATCGCCGCCAGGTCCACCACCGCCGGGACCCCCGTGAAGTCCTGCATCAGCACGCGCGCGGGCGTGAAGTTGATCTCCTGCGACGGCCGCGCCCGCGCGTCCCACTGCGCGAGTGCGGCGATGTCATCATCGGTCGCGAAGCGGCCGGCGAAGCGCAGCAGGTTCTCGAGCAGGATCTTCAGCGAGTAGGGCAGCCGCTGCACGGTCAGCCCGGCCTGCTCGAGCGCATCCAGCCGAAAGATCTCGTAGTCGCGGCCCCCGACGTGCAGGGTCGCGCGGCTGCCGAACCCGGTGTTCCTGGCCATCGTCCTTCTTCCCGGTACCTGTGAGTTCCCAGGCGTCATAATGGGGCGCCGCGGGGGTCGGGGAAAGCGCGCATGCACTGGCGCGGGCCGCGTCCGCCGCGGCAACCGCTCGCCGGCGGCCGGTTGGCGGTGCGGCGGCGACGTCGTAGCTTGCCGCACCGGCCCGCCGCATGGCGCGCGCCGGGCCACGCGCGCCGCACGCGCGCCGCCGCGAGAATCCCGGAGCGCCAGGAGGCCAGTTGCCGCGCACCGCCCGCCGAACGCACGGCTTCACCGAGTCTGTGATCCGCGAGATGACGCGTGTCGCCAATGAGGCCGGCGCGCTCAACCTGGCCCAGGGTTTCCCCGACTTTCCCGCGCCCGACGTGCTCAAGGAAGCCGCATGCGCGGCGATCCGCGCGGACGTGAACCAGTACGCCGTCACCTGGGGCGCGCCGCGGCTGCGCCGCGCCCTGGCCGCGAAGTACGCGCAGGACTACGGGATGGCGGTGGACGAAGCCGCCGAGGTCACCGTTACCTGCGGCGCCACCGAGGCCATGGCGGCCGCCCTGCTGGCGATCGTCGATCCCGGCGACGAGGTGCTGATCTTCGAGCCGTTCTACGAGAATTACGGTCCGGACGCGATCCTGTGCGGTGCGGTGCCGGTGTGGCTGCGGCTGGAACCGGATGCGCCGCTCGACCTGGATCGCATTGCCGCGGCGATCACGGTCCGGACGCGCGCGATCATCCTGAACACGCCGAACAACCCGACCGGCCGCGTGTTCAGCCGCGCCGAGCTGGAGGGGATCGCGGCACTGTGCGTGCGCCATGACCTGGTCGCGTTCACGGACGAGATCTACGAGCACATCAGCTACGACGCGCCGCACGTGCCGCTCGCGACGCTCGCGGGCATGCGCGAGCGGACCGTGACCATCAGCGGCTACTCCAAGACGTTCAGCATCACGGGCTGGCGCATCGGCACGATCATCGCCCCCGCCGACCTGACCGGCGCCATCCGCAAGGTCCACGACTTCCTCACGGTCGGCGCCCCGGCGCCGCTCCAGGAGGCGTGTGCCGTCGCCATCGAGACCCTCGGTCCCGGCTACTACACCGCGCTCGCCGACGATTACCGGGCCCGCCGCGACCTGCTGCACGGCGCGCTCGTCGAGGCCGGCTTCCGCTGCACCGCGCCCGCCGGCGCCTACTACATCCTCGCCGACTTCAGCGCGCTCGCCGACAGCGATGACGTCACCTACGCGCGCTGGCTCGCGCGCGGCGGCGCCGACCCCGACAGCGGACCCGGGGTCGCGACGGTGCCCGGATCGAGCTTCTTCCACCGGCCTGAGGATGGGCGCCACCTGGTGCGCTTCGCGTTCTGCAAGCGGCTCGAGACCCTGCACGCGGCCGGCGAGCGGCTCCGGCGCATCGCCCGGGCGCCCGGGCCGATCACGGCTGGCATGGACCTCGCTCCGCTGGCGGAGCGGCGGCACGGAATCCCCGCCCCGCCCCCCTGAGCAGAGCGCCGGAGCGTTGCCATGACTACCTACACCGTCGGATACCTCATCGGCAGCCTGGCCAAGGAGTCGATCAACCGGAAGCTGGCCGGCGCCCTGGTCCGGCTCGCACCCGACGCGCTGGAGCTCAAGGAGATCGAGTTCGCGGACCTGCCGCTCTACAGCTACGACTACGATGCGGATTATCCGCCCGTCGCGCGCGTGTTCAAGCAGGCGATCGCGGATGTCGACGCGGTGCTGTTCGTCACCCCGGAGTACAACCGCTCGATCCCGGGCGGGTTGAAGAACGCGATCGACTGGGCGAGCCGTCCGTACGGGGAGAACGCGTTCACCCGGAAGCCGTCGGCGGTGATCGGCACGTCGCCCGGCAAGATCGGCACGGCGGTCGGGCAGCAGCACCTGCGCAGCATGCTGAGCTTCTGCAACTCGCCGCAAATGAACTCACCCGAAGCCTACATCCAGTTCACGCCCGGGCTGATCACGGAGTTCGGCGACGTCACGGATGAATCGACGAAGAAATTCCTGCGCGACTATATGGCGGAGCTGCACGGGTTCATCACGCGCGTCTACATGGTGCTGCCGCGCCCGGCGTGATGCGCCTCTCGGTCCTGGACCCTCCGCAGTCCAGGCGGCGCACGGGTCACCGTCGGTCCCCGGCCGAGCTGGTGCTGGAGGTCGAGCCGCAGCCGGCCGGGTGAGCGCGCGGCCGGCAGAGCCAGCAGCAAGGCGCCCGGAGCCAGAGCAACCGGGGCGGGAGGGGCGCCCCACCCATGCCCGGCGGCGCAAGGCCTGCTATGTTCCCCGATCGAAACGGGGGAAGCGCAGGTCGATGCCGATCATCATAGGCGTGGCCGGGGGCAGCGGCTCCGGCAAGACGACGGTGGTGCGCGCGATGGTCCGCAGCCTGGGCCGCGACCAGGTGACGGTCATGCATCACGACTCCTACTACCGCGATGCGAGCGACCTCTCGCCCGAGGCGCGGCAGGCGATCAACTACGACCACCCGGACTCGCTCGAGACCGAGCTGCTGGTGCGCCACCTCGAGCAGGTGCTCGAGGGTCGGGCGGTGGACGTCCCGGTCTACGACTTCACGACCCACAGTCGCGCGCCTGAGCCGGAGACCACCGCACCGCGCAAGGTGATCATCCTGGACGGTCTGCTGATCCTCTGGGACCGCCGGCTGCGCCGGTTGATGGACATCAAGGTGTACGTCGACACCGATCCCGACATCCGCTTCATCCGGCGGCTCCGGCGCGACATCGAGCAGCGGGGACGGAGCGCCGAATCGGTCATCCGCCAGTACCTGGACACGGTACGCCCGATGCACCTCGAGTTCGTCGAGCCGAGCAAGCGCTACGCGGACGTGATCGTGCCGGAGGGCGGGCAGAACCGGGTGGCGGTCGACATGCTGATCACCACCGTGCGCTCGATCCTGCGTGACTCCGCGTAACCTGGGCGCCGCTCCCCGGCGCATCGACCTGGGCTTCGCCACCGCTCTGCTGCTGGTCGCGGCCGCAGGCACCGTCGCCTACTCGGCCACGCACCGGCTCGGCGACGCGGCCGCGCAGGTGAGCCACGCGCACGAGATCCTCAGCTACACCGAGCGCGCGCTCAGCGGACTGGTCGACGCCGAGACGTCGCAGCTCGGCTACGTGATCACCGGCGACACCGCCTACCTGGCGCCCTGGCGCGCGGCCGCGGCACGGATCCACGGCGAGCTGCGCGCGCTGCACGAGCTCTCCGCTGGCGACCCGCTGCTGGAGGCGCGCCTGTCCGCGCTCAACGCGCTGGCCGCGCGCCGCCTGCGCCTCGTCGCGCAGACCATCGAGACGCGCCGCACGGAAGGCCTGGAGCCGGCGGCCGAGCTCGCGCGCAGCGGGCAGGCGAAGCAGATCATGGACGCGGCCCGCGCCCTCGTGGGGGCGATCCAGCGCACCGAGCAGAACCGGCTGGATGCGGCGGCGGCGCGGGCGGCGGACATCGCCCTCTATGCGCGGGTGAGCGTCGCGGCCGGCCTGCTGATGGCGTTCCTGCTCGTGCTCGGCGGCATGCTGGCGGTACGGCGCGAGCTGCGTGTGCGCCGGCGCGCCGAGGTCGCGCTGCGCGAGAACCAGGCACAGCTGCAACAGTTCATGGACACGCTGCCGATCGGCACGTTCATCGTCGATGCCGGCGGCCGCGCCACGTTCGCGAACACGACCGCGCTCACCATGCTCGGCCGCGACTCGCTCGCGCGGCAGGATGGCCTCGACGCGCTGCCGCTGTGGCGCGCCGGCGCGGACCGCCCCGTACCCCGCGAGGAGAGCCCGCTCACGCTCGCGCTGCGCGGGCTCGCCGCCGGCGCGGATACGTTCGAGCTGCGCTCCGGCACGCGGGCGCTGCCCGTCGAGATCTTCGCGACGCCCGTGTTCGACAGCGCTGGACATGTCGCCTACGCCATCGCGACCATCAGCGATGTCACCGAGCGGAAACGGCACCAGGCGGCGCTGCGCGCCGCTAAGGAAGCGGCCGAGCACGCCAGCCAGGCGAAGAGCGATTTCCTCGCGCGCATGAGCCACGAGCTGCGCACGCCGCTCAACGCGATCATCGGGTTCGCGAACATCCTGGTCAAGAAGTCCGGCGCGCCGGGCGGCCGGGAGCGCACCTACGCGGAGCGCATCCTGGAGAACGGCAAGCACCTGCTCGTGCTGATCAACGACATCCTCGACCTGGCCCGCATCGAGGCCGGCCGGCTGGGCGTCGAGCGGCAGTCGGTGGCGCTGGACGCGCTCATCGACGAGGTGCTGCGGCAGTGGGAGGCGTCGGCTGCGGAGGGCGGCGCGGTCCGTCTCGAGGCGTCGGTGCCGCCGCACCTGGCGCCGATCCAGACCGATCCGTTGCGCCTGCGGCAGGTGCTCGTCAACCTGGTCGGCAATGCCATGAAGTTCACCGGCCAGGGCAGCGTGCGGGTCACGGTGGAGACCGTGGCCGGGAGCGACCGGCCGGGCTGCATCCGGGTGACGGACACCGGCATCGGCATCGCGCCGGAGCGCATCGCCGCCATCTTCGAGGCGTTCGAGCAGGCCGAGACCAGCACCAGCCGGCGCTTCGGGGGGACCGGCCTCGGGCTCGCCATCTCGCGCGCGCTCTGTCAGGCGCTGGGCTACCGGCTCTCCGCGCGCAGCGAGCCGGGCGCCGGCAGCGAGTTCTCGATCGAGCTGGAGCCGGAGCTCGCGCCGCCGCGCCCGCTCGCCCCGGGCGACGCGCGCCGCCTCGCGCTCGTCCTGGACGAACACCCCGCCTCGCGTGCCCGGCTCGTCGCCAGCATCGAGGCGCTCGGCTGCCGCGCCGTGGCCGCGGCCTCCGACGAGCACGCGCTGCACCTCGCGCACGCGTTGCAGCCGGCCCTGGTCGTGCTCCGCCCCGCGGCGGACGCGCACGCCGCGCTCGCGTTCCTGGCCAGGCTCCACGACCAGGCCGGGCTCCGCGAGTTGATGGTGGTGGCGCTCGCCGACGCCGGCCTGGCCGCCGCGGAGCGCACGCGCCTGCGCGAGGCGGGCGCACTCGTGATCGAGGGCGGCGCCGCGCTCGAGGCCGGCCTCGCGAGCGCCATGGACAGGCTGCTCCCGGCGCGCGCGCAGGTGCGCCCGTGAGCGCCTGGGGCCGGCTGCTCGGCAGCGCCGTGCGCAACCTCGAGCATCGCTTCGACGAGATGCGCGGGCGGCCCCAGCGCCGGGCGCGCCAGATCGTCGCCTACCGCGGCTTCGGCACCTCCCACGAGCTGCACGTCACGGGTCGCGTCCTGGCGAACGAGCGGCTCGCGCCGCCGAGCGCCGCCGACTCCTGGTGGCGCAACCTGCGCGCGACCTATCGGCGCATGGGCAGCGCCGAGGTGCCTGCGGCCCGCGTCATCGTGGAGGTGAACGGCGGCACCGCCGACGCGGTGACCGATGATGAGGGCTATTTCCGCGCCCGCGTCGTGCCCGGCGTGCCGCTGCGCGAGGGACGCCTCTGGCACGACGGCACCGTGCGTCTCGCCGACGACGCCGGCATCCAGGAACCCGTCTACGTGCTGACGCCGCCGAGCGAGGCCCGCTTCGGGATCATCAGCGATCTCGATGACACGGTCATGCGCACCGACGTCGCCAACGTGGTCCGCATGATGCGCGAGCTGCTGCTGGGCAACGCGCACACCCGCCTGCCCTTCCCCGGCGTCGCCTCGTTCTACCGGGCGCTGCACCGCGGTGCCGGCGCCGCCGCCCTCAATCCGATCTTCTACGTGTCCAGCAGCCCCTGGAACCTGTACGACCTGATCGTCGACTTCCTCGAGCACCGCGACATCCCCGTCGGTCCGCTCATGCTGCGCGACTGGGGCGTCAGCGAGCAGGAGATCCTGCCGCGCGGCCACGGCCTCCACAAGCGCGGCGCCATCCGCCAGATCCTGGACACCTATGCCGGCCTGCCGTTCATCCTGATCGGCGACAGCGGCCAGGAGGATCCCGAGATCTACCGCGAGGTGGTGCGCGACTATCCGCGTCGCATCCTCGCGATCTACATCCGCAACGTGACCCCGGATCCGCTGCGCGCCGACGCCATCACCCGGCTCGCGGACGAGGTGCGCGACGACGGCAGCACGCTGATGCTCTCCGATGACACGCTGAACGCCGCCCAGCACGCGGCCAGGCACGGCTGGATCGATCACTCGGAGCTGGTCGAGGTGAGGGCGGAGAGTAAGGCGGAGACGCGACCGTCGGACCCGAAGTCGCCCACGGTCGTGGTCGAGGAGAACCCGCCCGGCTGACCCCGGCCTCGATTCGCCGGGGCCCCACGGACGGATGGCCGGGCTAGCGCGCGGCCACGTCCAGGTTGAACTGCATGTAGCCGAGCAGGTCGTGCGCCAGGCCGTGCGCCGTCGGAAACACCGAATCGCCCCAGCCGAACCCGTCCGTCAGCTGCACGTTGAACTGCTCCCGCAGCGCCCCCGCTCCCGCCCAGCGCGTCAGCTCGGCGTAACTCGCCGAAACGTACAGCTCCACGCCGCCACCACCGTCGTCCGGCTCCAGCCGCACGTGGAAGCCGGCCACCGGGTGGACCAGCTCGTCATGGCCGGCCACGTGGCCGACCACCTCCACGCTCAGGCCCGGGTTCGTCTTCTCGAAGTCGCGGAACGCGCGCTCGAGCTCGGTGATGCGCTGGGTGAGGGGATCGAGGTTCATGCCTCGATAGATGCTCCCGCGCGCGGCGCCGAAGCAAGGTTCCTGTTGCGGAGGCGCCTCGGTCCGGGACGCGCCGCTGAACCCCTCGTTGCGGAACGCGGTGGCAGAGCGGTCGTTGCGTACCGGGCGCCCACTCCGCCAGATGTTTTTGGGCCTCGACCGCAACCGCGATGCGGCCCGTCGACGGACTCGGCCTGGCGACGGCCGGACCCGGGCAGGATGGCCCGTGGCGTCCGGCCGCCAGGCTCGGACCGCCAGTACCGCGACTATCGGAGTCGCGCGCGGTCGCCCGTCGCCAGGTGGAGCGCGTTGAAGAGCAGCTTGAACGTGCCGTGAGGCTGCGCCCGGAACGTGATTTCGGGACCGAAGAGGAACAGCTGTCCCGCCCCCACCTCCGCCGCGACCGCGACGACGCCGCCCTCCAGGTAGTGCTGCCCCCAGGCCCAGCCGCTGCGCAGCGGTGCGGCCGTGTCGAACCACGCGATGGGCCGCAGCCCGGCCTCGGCCGCGCCCGGGCGCAGCCGGAAGACGGGGCTGTTGTCGAACAGGAAGTCGGCGCGCTCGCGCATCCCGTGGGTGAGCGGATGCGACGTGTCGAGGCGGGCCTCGAGCACCGACCCCGGCACGTAGTACTTCGCGCGCGCCAGCGGTCGCATCTCACCGTCCTGCGCTTCCACGAGTGCGCTCTCGATCGGCAGGTCGAGGTGCCTGGCCAGGCCGGTACCGGAGCCGATGGCGATGATGGTCCCGCCCTCCTGCAGGAACGCGCGCAGCGGCGGCACGGTGCGCTCGGGGCTGAAGCTGCCGAGCATCGCCCGCAGCTCGGGCGGGAGCGTGGTCGTGTCCGGGGTGGCGGCCACCCGCTGTGGCCGGCCCTCGGCGGGGATCGAGCCGTTCACGAGCAGGATCACGTCGTAGCGGGCCCGCAGGTCGCCGGCGTCGAGCTGCCGGGGATAGACGACGTCGAACCCGAAGTCGAACTGCTCGAGCAGCCAGCGGGTCCAGCCGGACTCCATGGAGCCGCCGTAGCGGTCCCAGAGCGCGATGCGGCCCGGCCGCAGCCGGCGGTGCTCGCCCGCGGGCACGGCGCCGGTGCCCTGGAAGGTGAGGCCCAGCTCGTCGGCGAGGGCGCGCACCTGCGCGGCGGCGGTGCCGGTGTTGCGGACGAAGAACGTGCCGGCCGGGTGGCCGCGCACCGGCTCGTCGAGCCAGTAGACTTCCACGCCCGCACGCAGCAGCCGGTTCACCGCGATGAACGCGTCGTTGACCTGGTGGCTGAGCAGCCAGCCCGCGCGCGCGCTGCCGTCGAGGCGGCCCGCCGGTCGCGGCGCGCGCAGCCCCTCGATTCGCTCGAACGGTCCGTCGAAGCCGTCCAGGATGCGGTCGAACTCGACGCCCATCTGGAACGCGAGCGTCCACCCGGCGTTGTCGTACGGCGGCGTGGGCGGCCCGCCCGGATACGGGATGTCGTCGGGGTGATCCTGCGGCGCGAACATGTCGAGCACGTGCGGCCGGAACGCCTGCGCGCTCTTCACCACGAACGAGCCGGCGGGATATTCCCGGCCGCTCACCGAGAAGCTGCGCGTCGCGCGGTGCACGGCGATGCCCGTCTCGAGCAGCGCGTCCACGAACTTGGCGGCGGTCAGAAAATCCGCCTGGTCCGCGGGGATGATGTAGCCGCGCGCATCGCGCAGCGCCGGGTCGCGCAGCAGCCGCTCGAAGTCCTCCGCCGTGCCCCGCACGCCGCCCGGGCCGACGCCGCCGCCGGCCAGGGCGCGATCCAGGGCGCCGCCCGGGACCGTTCCGGCTGGCGCGCCGCGCGCTGCCGCGTCGCCCGCGACGGC
>DATHVV010000146.1:0-8199 GCA_035461105.1 Longimicrobiales bacterium
CGCCGCAGTACGGGCAGGCTACCCACGCGGTCACGTCCGCTACGCCGTCGCCGAGCGGAAACTCTTCGTCCACGCCACTCACCCCGTGCTCTGCATCGCCGCCGCGATGCCGTTGATGCTGAGGAAGAGCGCTTGCCTGAGCTCCTCCTCCTCCTTCCTGTCGACAGCTCGGAAGCGGCGCAGCAGCTCGACCTGGATGAGGTTCAGCACGTCGGTGTACGGGTTGCGCAGCTCGATCGAGCGCGCGATCACTGCGTCGTTGTCGAGCAACGCCTGCTGACCGGTGATCCGCAGTACGGCCGCGCAGGCGCGTTCGTAATCGGCGACGATACGGGCGTGGTAGCTGGAGTCTCCGCCCTCGTGCGCCAGGCGGTCGTACACCGCGGCGATGTCGAGCCGTGCCCGCGCCAGCTCCAGCTGCACGTTGTCCACCAGAGCGCGGAAGAACGGCCAGTCGCGATAGAGCGCGGCCAGCTCGTCGCGCGGCGCCGGCTCCTCGTCGAGCAGCCCGCCCAGGGCCACTCCCGTACCGTACCAGCCGGGCACGGCGTAGCGCACCTGGGTCCACGCGAACACCCAGGGGATGGCCCGCAGCGCCTCAAACGCCAGGCGCGCTCCGTCGCCCGCGGTATCCTGCGCCGCACCGCCGCGCGCCACCGGCCGTGACGCGATCGGGAGCCCGCCGATGTGCTCGATCGGAGTGACGCGCGTGTACCAGTCCCAGAAGTCATCGCCATCGATCAGCTGCCGGTAAGCGGCCATGGAGCGGGCGGCGATCCGGTCGAGCAGGGCCGCTGCACGGGTAGAAGGCGCGCCGCCCGGCTGCAGTGGAGCCACGCTGCCCCCCTTTGGCGCTGCCCAGCCCCCATTCGACGCCGCGCTGCCCCCATTCGATGCTGCCTTTCCCGGGTCCGATGATGCCGCAGTGCCCGGTGTCGGCATGACGCTGCGCGCGGTGGCGCTGACGATCTGCTCGAGGTGGCGGCGGGCGATGTCCGGCAGACCGTAGCGGAACGAGATCACCTCGCCCTGCTCGGTGAAGCGGATGCGTCCGTTGTGCACCGAGCGGGGCATGGCCAGGACGGCGCGGTTCGCGCGCCCGCCCCCTCGGCTGACGGTGCCGCCGCGGCCGTGGAACAGGCGGAGCTCGACGCCATGCTCGCGACAGACGTGCCCGAGCGCGTCCTGCGCCCGGTGCAGCGACCAGTTCGCCATCCAGTAGCCGCCGTCCTTGTTGCTGTCGGAGTAGCCGAGCATGATCTCCTGGAGGCCGCCGCGCGCGGCGAGGTGCCGCCGGTAGACATCGCTGGTGAAGAGCGAGGCCATGCGCTCCGCCGCCCCCGCCAGGTCCTCCACGGTCTCGAATAGCGGCACGAAATCGAGCGCCGCCGTCACCCGGCCGTCCTCGAGCGACCAGAGTCCCACTTCCCTGGCCAGCAGCATGGGCTCCAGGACGTCGCTCACGGTGTGGGTCATGCTCACGATCCAGCTGCCGACCGATCCCGGCTCGAGCGCGGCCTGCGCGCGGACCACGCGCAAGGCGTCGAGCAGCTCCGCGACTTGCCCGGGCAGCCGGGCACCGGCCCGGAGCAGCGCCCCCGACCGGCGCAGTGCGTCCTCGAGCAGGGCCTGGCGGGCGGCCTCATCGAGCGCGAGGTAGTCCGCTTGCGCGCCGCCCGCCGCGAGCAGCGCCGCGACCGCCTGCTCCTGCACACCGCTGTGCTGCCGGAGGTCGAGCGCCGCGAGGTGAAAGCCGAACGTGCGCGCCAGGGTGAGCGCGCGCGCTACCCGCCCGCCATGCGCCACGCTCGCGAAGCCGGACGCGACCAGCGCACGTTGCAGCAGCTCGAGGTCGGCCACGAAGTGATGCGCGCCGTAGGGTGCCGGCGGTTCGCCGTCCTCCTGCGCGGCGGCCAGCAGGCCCCGGAGCCGAGCCGCCATGTGCAGCGCCTTGCGCCGGTACGGCTCGTGCCTGAATCCGCGCATGGTGTGCTCCGGCAGGGGTGCCTCGGCGACGTCCCTCTTCAGTGATTCGATGAGCTCCGCCGGCACCTGCACCTGCCGCTCCGAAAGGCTCAGCTCGGCCGCGAGCGCCTCGATCTCCTCGATGTGGCGCTGCAGGGCCACGCGCCGCTGCACGCCGAACGTCCAGCGAGTGACTTCCGCCGTGACGTTCGGATTGCCGTCCCGGTCACTGCCGATCCAGGAGCGGTAGCGCAGGAGCGGCGGCACCTCGGAGTCGGCGCCGTAGTGCTGCCGCAGCGCCCGGCGCAGGTCCGCGTGGATGCGCGGCACGGTCTCCCAGATCACACCCGAGAGGAAGTGCAGGCCCTGCCGGACTTCATCTCGCACCTCCGGACGCTCCGCCCGGATCTCATCGGTTGCGAGCAGGATCAGCACCTCGTCGTAGAGCGCATCGAGCAGCGCATGCTCCTCCTCCGGCGTGCTGTCCGTGGTCCGCAGCGTCGCCAGGAGGTCCGCCATCCGACGCTGCTTCTCGAGCACGGTGCGCCGGCGGGCCTCAGTGGGGTGGGCCGTGAGCGTCGGCTGTATGTCGAGGCGCGCGAGGAGCGCCTCCACGTCCGCCAGCGGGAGGCCGGATTCGGCCAGCTCGCGCACCAGCTCGCCGATCGATTCCGGCCGCGCCGCCTCCTCCCGCGAGCGGACGCGGTTCACGCGGATGATCTCCTGTTTCTCCGCCTGGTTCACCAGGTGGAAGAAGGAGGCGAACGCGCGCAGCAGCGCCACCAGCTCCGCCAGGTCGAGCCCGGCGATGCGGGCCGCGGCCAGCTCACGCTTGCCCGCCGCGCCGTCCTGCTGCGCCTCCTTGCAGAGCAGCCGGAGCTCCTCCACACGCGCCAGCATCGCGTCGCCGTAGCGGGCGCGGATCGCTTCCCCGAGCATCGCGCCCAGCAGGTTCACGTCCTCGCTCAGAGCGCGCGTGATCCCGGTGCCCTCGCTCGCGACCTCCAGACCGCGCCAGCGGCTCATGCCGTGCTCACCTCCATGACAGCTGCTCGCTGCAACCCTCCCAGCCCGTGCGGGCGCTGGAGGGCGCAAGATCGGTGCGCAGCCGCGCCGCCCGGCGGCCGCGGGGGGGCTCGCGAGGGCCGGCGCACCGCGCGTTGCCACGCCCCCATTGACCGGCGGGCGCGCAGCGCCGCACACTGGACGGGACCGCAGTGACCCACGCCAGGAGGTGCCAGTGGCGATGCTCTATACGCATGCGAGCCGCGACCTGCAGGACCGCTACGACACCCGCCGGCTGGCGGACCGGCTCGCCGAGGTGAAGGTGCATGAGCGCTTCACGGCGGACGACCGCGCGTTCATCGAGCGTCTCGACATGTTCTTCCTGGCGACCGTGGACGCTACGGGCCAGCCCACCTGTTCCTACAAGGGTGGCGACCCCGGATTCGTCCGGATCCTCGACGACTCGACCCTGGTGTTCCCGAACTACGATGGGAACGGCATGTACCTGTCCATGGGGAACGTGGCGGAGACGCACGCGGTCGGCCTCCTGTTCATCGACTTTGAGGCGCAGCGGCGCATGCGCGTGGACGGGCTGGCGCACATCGTGGCCGACGATCCGCTGCTGGCGCGCTACCCGGAGGCGCAGTTCCTGGTGCGCGTGCAGGCGCGGCGTATCTACCCGAACTGCCCGCGCTACATCCACAAGTACCGGCTCGTGGAGCGCTCGCACTTCGTGCCGCACGCCGGCGAACCGACCCCGGTACCTGGCTGGAAGCGGTCGGACTGGGCGGCGGACGTCCTGCCCGCGCACGATCCCGCGCGCGATCCGTCCTGAGGCACGCCATGGACGAGCTACGCGCGCTGCGCGGGCAGCTGGGAAGGATCCTGGCCTGGGAGGACGCACACGTCGCCTTCGATGCGGCCGTCGAAGGGATTCCCGTGGAGCTGCGCGACCGCCGCCCGGACGGACTGCCGTACTCGGCCTGGGAGCTGGTCGAGCATCTGCGCCGCACTCAGTACGACATCCTGGATTTCTGCCGCAATCCCTCGTACCAGGAGCGCAGCTGGCCGGCCGACTACTGGCCGCCGCCCGATTCCACGCCCGACCCGGAGGCGTGGGAACACGCCGTCGCGGCGTACCGCGCCGATCGGGCGGCGCTGCAGGAAATCGCAACCGGGGCGGACCTGTTCGCGCGCATTCCGCACGGCACCGGCCAGACCATCCTGCGCGAGCTGCTGCTCGTGGCCGATCACAATGCGTACCACGTCGGCCAGCTCGTCGCCGTACGCCGGCTGCTCGGCATCTGGGGGACGTGACGGCGGCCGTGCCGGCGCCCCGATGGACGTCTCGTGAATCCTGTCGGGCCACGCGCACGTAGGGATGTGGACGGATACCTCCAGCCAGGGACGCGCAATGGCCGACAGCATCCATCCCGTGACCATCCACGTGCTGCCCGAGATCGAGGGCCGTAACCGGCTCACGACGGCGTTCCGCTTCTTCCTCGGGATCCCGCACATCCTCCTGGTAGGCGGACCGGCCGCGGGCGGTGCCTGGATCAGCTGGCAGACGCAGGAGGGGATGAGCTGGAGCTCGAGCGCCGGCGTGCTCGGGGCGGTCGCCGGAGTAGTGACGCTGATCGCGTGGTTCGCGATCCTGTTCACGGGATCGCACCCCGATGGTCTGTGGCGCCTCGCGGCGTATTACCTGCGCTGGCGCGTGCGCGCCGTCGCCTACCTCATGCTGCTCCGCGACGAGTACCCGCCGTTCGGCGACGGCGCGTACCCGGCCGAGCTCGTGCTGCCGGAGCCGACCGAGGAGCGCGACCGGCTGACCGTGTTCTTCCGTATCCTGCTCGCCATCCCGCACCTGATCATCCTGGCGCTGCTCTTCGTGATCTGGGCCTTCACGACCGCGATCGCGTGGGTGATGATCCTGCTCACCGGCAGCTTCCCGGAGACGCTCTACGGCTTCGCGCTCGGCGTGCTCGCGTGGACGACCCGTGTCGAGGCCTACCTGCTGCTGCTGACGGACGAGTACCCACCGTTCAGCCTGCGGGTGTGATCCGGGACGAACCCCCTCGACAGTCAGGCGTCGCGCGGATCGCGGCCAGGGGATCGACGCGCTGCTGCTCGGGAGGCCGCGGGTCCGGGAGCATTGCTCACTTGCGGGTAGGTAATTAGCTTGCCCGCTACTCCCTGGATCATACGATTGGCCCGGCACGCACAGGCGGCCGGCCGCGGCTCTGGCCCCGTGCGGAATGAATCGCCTGTCCGAGGGATCTCTCCTCAGCGCGCTCCTGCGCTTCCTGCACCGGCCTGCTCCGCAGTCGGAGCGTAATCTCCCCGTCCGCAGCTTCGAATCGAGGTTTTCCGTAGAGGGCCAGCTGGCCCTGCTCGTGTCGAGCGTGCAGGACTACGGGATCTTCATGCTGGACCCGCAGGGGCACATCACCAGCTGGAACCCCGGCGCGGCGCGCATGAAGGGATACACGGAGCGGGAGGCGCTCGGCCGGCATTTCTCGATGTTCTTTCCCCGGGAGGCGATCGCCGCGGGCTGGCCGAACCACGAGCTGCAGCTCGCGGCGCGCGAGGGCCGGTTCGAGGATGAAGGCTGGCGCCTGAGGAAGGACGGCTCCCGCTTCTGGGCGAGCGTCGTGATCACCGCGCTGCGCGACGGGGACGGTCGGCTGATCGGCTTCGGCAAGGTCACGCGCGACCTGACCAGCCGGCGCGCCGCGGAGGAGGAGCTGCGCGGCGCGGCCAGCCGCCTCCAGGCCATCGTGGAGACGGCCGTGGACGGCATCATCACGATCGACGACCAGGGCACGATCGAGACCGTGAATCCCGCGACCGAGCGTCTGTTCGGGTATACCGCGGACGAGATGATCGGCCGTAACGTCAGCATGCTCATGCCGCAGCCGTATCGGGCGGAGCACGACAGCTATCTGCACCGCTATCGTCGCACCGGGGAGCGACGCATCATCGGCATCGGCCGCGAGGTCAGCGGCCGCCGCAAGGATGGCTCCGAGTTCCCGCTCGAGCTGGCCGTGAGCGAGACGATGCTGCCGGACCGGCGCTTCTTCACGGGCATGATCCGTGACATCAGCGAGCGACACCGGGGCGAGGAAGCGCTGCGCCGGAGTGAAGCGCGCCTGGCCGGAATCATCGCGTCCGCGATGGACGCGATCATCACCGTGGACGCGTCGCAACGTATTCTGGTCTTCAACGCGGCGGCCGAGGCGATCTTCCGCTGCCCCGCTGGGGATGCGATCGGGCAGCCGCTGGAGCGCTTCATCCCGCCCCGCCACCGCGCCGCGCACGCGCAGCACATTCGCGACTTCGCGCAGACCGGTGTGACCAGCCGGTCGATGTGGCGCCCGGGCACGCTGATGGCGCTGCGGGCCGACGGCGAGGAGTTCCCGATCGAGGCGGCCATCTCGCAGGTGGAAAGCGACGGGCAGAAGCTGTTCACGGTGATCCTGCGCGACATCACGGCGCGGCTGCAGGAGGAGGAGGAGCTGCGCCAGGCCAAGGAGGTGGCCGAGGCCGCGAGCCGCGCCAAGGACCAGTTCATGGCGACGATGTCGCACGAGCTACGGACCCCGCTGAACGCGATCATCGGGTACGCCGACCTGATCGGCGCGGGGGTTGCCGGCCCGATCACCCCGAAGCAGGAGCAGGCCATTCAACGCATCAATGCGAGCTCGCGGCACCTGCTCAGCCTGATCAACCAGGTGCTCACGTTCAACCGTCACCTGGCCGCGGCGCCGGAGCTGCGCCCGGAGCACTTCCGCGCCGCACCGCTGCTCGCCGAGGTGGCGGCCCTGGTCGAGCCGCTCGCGCTGAGCAAGGGACTCGGCTTCGCCGTGCACATGCCGGACGATCAGCTCGTCGTGCAGACCGACCCGTCCATGCTGCGACAGATCGTCCTGAACCTGCTGGGTAACGCGGTGAAATACACGCAGGAAGGCGAGATCGTCTTCGCCGCCGGCTCCGATGGTGAGCGGCTGCGGCTCGCCGTCACGGACACGGGCCGCGGTATCCTGGCGGAGCACCTGGAGCGGATCTGGGAGCCGTTCTGGCAGGCGGACCAGTCCTTGACACGGCAGCACGAGGGGGTCGGCCTCGGCCTCAGCGTGACTCGCCACCTGGTCGACGCGCTGGAAGGCGAGGTCTTTGTCGCAAGCGAGCCGGGGCGCGGCAGCGTGTTCACGGTGTTGCTGCCGCTGCGGGTGCGCGCGATCGGTGCGGCCTGAGCTCGTGAACGTCGACCCCGAGACCGGCTCCCTGAGCATCGACGAGCGGTTCCGCGAACCGGGCGCGTCGCGACCCGGCTTCTCGTTCGATCGCGGCGACTGGCCGCACGGCGCCGCGGGACGGGCGCTGCCGCACGGGGCGGTCTTCCACGCGCGCCAGCCATAGACCACGACATCTTCAGGGCGCCAGACGACGCCGCACGCGCGCGGGCGAAACGCCGACGCGAGCCGTGCACTCGCGCGTGAAGTGGCTCTGGTCGGAGTAGCCCGCGGCCACCGCAATGCCCGCAATCGGCCGGTCCGTCTGGCGCAGCTGCTCCAGCGCCCACTCCAGCCGCAGGTCCCGCGCATAGGCGCCGATGCTTCGGCCGTAGTGCCGCCGGAACGCCACCGTCAGCTCACCCGGCCGGACGCCGGCGGCCCGGGCCACCGCATCCAGCCGGGGGCCGCGCCGGAACTCCGCGTGGATGAAGTCGCGTGCGACCCGCAGCCATGCCGGCGGCACGCCGTTCCGCTCGCGGGCTCTCGTCACCCGCGCCGCCTGCGTGATCATGCCCAGCAGCAGCGCCTCGATGCTGAGCGCCGCGAGCGCGTCCGGGTCGCGCATCTCGGACAGCACCCGCCGCGCTTCGGCGACCATCCCGGAGCGCTCGATCGCGTGAACGCCATCCAGAAAGCGCTGGAGCGGCTGCATGATGTCCGCCCGGTGAGGATCCGGCTGCATCACCAGCACGTGCGCGCCCGCGGTGCCGGTGTCGTTGCGGTGCTTCTCCTCGCACGGCTCCGTCCAGACCGTCGCGGGCCGGCAGCTGAGCGTGCGGGAACCGATGCGCGTGTCGAACGAGCCCGCCAGCATGATCGCGCAGATCGGGCGCGGATGCGTGTGCGCGGGCAGCACCGCGCCCGGCGCGAACCGGGCCTCCGTGACCTGGAACATCGGCATCTCGAGCGATCGGGACCATGCACTGCCATG
>DATHVV010000147.1:0-4975 GCA_035461105.1 Longimicrobiales bacterium
CAGGCGGCCGTTGTGCAGGAGCTCCTCGAGCAGCCACCGGTGCATGACCCCGACGGTCTCGTGCATCGGGAAATCGATGGGCACGCCACCCCAGCTGATCCAGTCGCCGAAGCGGTTCGGCGCCAGCTTGTTGAGCAGCTCCGCGGGCACCTCGAACGCGCCTTCCGCGAACGCGTTGTCCATGATCAGCCCGACCGCCTCGCGCTGCCGCGCCGCCGGCACCGGGGTGAACGGCGCGCGCCCGTTCACGTCGCCCTTGTGGTCGCGGGCGAAATAGAGACCGCCGACGTTCTTCGTCACCGGCAGCAGTGTCGTGAACTTCTCGAAGAGCAGCCCGTTCACCGCCCCGCGGAGCCGGGAGTAGCTCTCGCCATCCGCGATCAGCCGGTACTCGATGCGCGGCTGGATCCTGGCCACCAGCGCGGCGCGGTCGCGGGCGTAGCGGAGCGGGTCGCTGCCCAGGTCCCAGGTGTTCGACGTGGGATCGACCGCCATGCCGCCGAGGTGCGTGTCCTCGTCCGTGTTGTAGGCATGCAGCGCCTCGGGAGCGCGGCCCGCGATCTTGCGAAGCCCGACCAGCTCGGCCTCCGCGGTCGCGGCCGGCGTGCCCGTGAACGCGAGCGGCCCGTTCGGCGACTGCTCGTACATCGGCGCGTAGGCGTACTGGATGGCCCACACGTCGTAGCTGCCGACCTCCATGTTCACGAAGTGGCCCTGGCTGGCCGGATCCAGTGCGATGTTGGTGGCGGCATAATCCATCACCGAGAGCGTCAGGCCGTGCTGCTGCGTGTAGTCGCGGTCGTTGAGCCGGTCGTACTCGATCGCCGAGGAGCCCTTGAAGTTGTGACGCAGCCCCAGGGTGTGTCCGACCTCGTGCATGACCAGGTCGCGGATGGCGTCGCCGAGATACTCGATCGGCATCGGCCTGGTGCCGTCGACCAGGCCGCTGGCCACCAGCCAGGCGTGCTGCATGCCGAGCTGGTGCGCCTTCCCCATCTCGGCGAGGCACATGCGGGCGGCGTGGTGCGCGGGCAGGGTGCGCTGCAGCAGCTCCGCCTCGCGCAGCCGCGTCAGCATGCCCTCCTCGCCGATCAGCTGCTGGTACTCGGCGTTCCAGCCGGTCACGAAGGTGGACGAGATCAGCACGTCCGCGTTCAGGATCTCGCCGGTGCGCGGGTCCGTCTGCGACGGACCGATCGCGTAACCCATCTGGTGGGCGGCGGTCCACCGGACCGTCGAGTAGCGGGCGTCCTCGGCGCTCCAGGTCGAGTCCTCCTCGATGGTGGGCGCCTGTTTCGCCACGATCGCGTTCCGGAAGCCGGCCTTGTCGAACGCCTTGTTCCAGGCCTCGATGCCCTCGGCCACGTACCTCCGGTACTCGACGGGCACGCTGCGATCGATGTAGTAGACGATCGGCTGCACCGGCTCGGAGACCGCCTGGTCGGGATACTTCTTCTCCAGCCGCCAGCGGTTGACGTAGCGCACGTACGGCGTCGTTTCCCGGTCGCGCGAGAAGTCGCGCACCGCATCGAGGAAGTGGCCGACGCGGTCGTCCGCCAGGCGCGGGCGCATCGGCGTCTCGGGCAGCGCGATGAGCGAATAGCGTACCCCGATCGGGATCGAGCGCACGTCCGATACGCCCGGCGCGCCGGTTATCGGGAAGTCGTTCGCGCGGTAGGTGAGCAGGACGTCGACCTCGAGGTTGGTCGGGAACCCCATGGGCGCCTCCGCCCAGCTGCGCTCCTTGTCGAACGTGACCGGCTTGTTGCCGTAGTACCACTTCAGGTTCTCGCCGAGCTGCGGGTAGTCCGACACGAAGAACGCGGTGGCATCGATCAGCAGCGCCTTCGTCGAGTCGTGCTCGCTCTCGATCTTGAAGGCCGCGGTCACGGAATGGCCGACGTTGTCGTCGAGCGATGCGCGCATGGGCGAGCCGTCGGCCGCAGTGAAGCGCGGATTGCGGTGCACCAGGTAGAGCTTGTCGCCCACGCGGGTGAAGCGCATGAGCTGCATCTCGCTGAGCGGCAGTCCATCATGAGCGTTGAACACGCCCACGCCGCGCGAGTAGTGCATCACCATCCCGAAATCACTGTCCAGCTGGTCGGGACGAACCTCGAGGAAGAGCGTATGGTCGCGCTTCAGGTGCGCCTTGAAGAAACCCTCCGTCGGCCGGGTGTCCTTGAGCGCCTCGCTCCAGGGCTTCATGCCGCCATCGGGCTTCTTCGCGGCGGCCGCCGCAACGGCGGCGCCGGGCTTCGGTTGGCTGGCCCCGGCATGCGCGCAGGCGGAAAGCGCCAGCGTGAGCACGGCGAGCCCGGCGAGCGGACGTCGTGTCATGGAATCCTCCGACTGTGGCCTTCGTGGTGGTCGGGCGAACGTGCAGCGGCCGTGGTCCGCCGGGGGGCGGACTTCCGGCCCGGTTGCTTTATCTACAATACCGGGCTGGGATCCGCCACCGTGTCCGGGGCCGTGTGGTGGTCTGGCCGGGACAGGGCGCTTTTCCGGGAGGGCGAAGCGGCCCGGAAAAGGACGGCACACCGATCGATTCCCGCCGGCGAACCGGCACCGGGCATCGTCGTCAGGGCGCGGCCGCGGAATCCGGCGCCGCCGCCCTGCGGCGCGCCTCGGCGACGAGCGCATCGGCACGAGCGTCCGCCTCGCGCACGATCCCGTCGGCCTGCTCGTCAGTCTCGCGGCGCAGCCGGTCGGCCGCCGCCTGGGCGGCGACGCGCGCGACCGGATTGCCGGCGCGCGCCACCAGCGAATCCGCCCGCGCCTTCGTCTCCTGCTTCATCGTGGCGGCGAGGGTTCGGGCTTCGGCCCGGATCGCGGCGGCGCGCTGCTCGGCCTCGGCAATGATCTCCTGAGCGCGCAGGCGCGCTTCCGCGGCGGCCGCGTCCAGGCGCTGCCGCGCGCTATCGACGCGGCTCCCGGCCTCGGCGCGCAGCGCCTGCTCGACGCCGGCGACCGCGGACCCGGCCACGTCCCGGAGACTGGTCGTGACAGCGGGATCGGTGACGGTACCGCCGAGCTGGACGCCCAGCGTCACGGTCTCCGCGGCCTCCAGCTCGACGCCGGAGCGGCCGGCGCGCGCGAGCAGGTTGGCGACCACGCGGTTGGCCTCGGTGCCGAGGAGGGCGCGCGGCAGCTGCAGGCCCAGCGTATACGCCAGCGAATGATCGAAGCCGTTGGAGCCGGCCACGCTCATGGTGAGCGGACCTACGCCGACGTCGAACGGCTGCACGTGGAGCCGGCCGTCGCGAATCTCGATCGTGGACGTCAGGTCCTTGAGACCGGGATCGCGGAGCAGATCCACGTGCAGCGCGTCTGCCAGCCGGTCGAGCGGCGGGAAATCCTGGAGCACGACGCCCATGGTGCGGAGCGAGCCCATGCCCGAGAGCACCTCGCGCACCGGCATCATGTCCGCTCCCAGCGCCCCGCGCAGCTCCAGGTCGGTGGACACGCTGCCACGGGCATAGCGCGCGACCGGCGCGAATGCCTGCACGGTGCGCAGCCCCGCGAACGTCGCCTGGATGTCGAGCTCCCGTGCCGCCACGTCCACGTTGAACGTGGGACGCGCCGGGTCGGTGGTCTCGTAGAAGCCGCTCACGGCGACCGCGCCGTCCAGCATGTCCATGCCGAAATCCTCGAGCGTCACCCGCTGGTCCTTGACCCGTAGCGCGCCCCGGGCGTTGCGCAGCTCGAGCTCGGCGAACGTGATCCGATCGACGGCCGCCTGCAACCGGAAATCGATGTTGCGCGGCACGGGCACCGCGCGCGTCTCATCGTCGGAGCGCCATTCATCGAGATCCAGGTAGCGGCTGGTCACGCGCGTTTCCCCACGCAGCTCCTGCTCGTACAGCGCGAAGCCGAGCAGGTTGTCGAGGCGGCCGGTGACCTGCGCGTCGCTCCGGCCGATAGTGGCGCGCAGCGACGTCAGCTCCGCGTATGCCGGCGTGAACCGCAGCCCGGCCTCATCGATGCGCAGGTCGTGCCGCAGTTCGGCACCGCGCAGCTCGAGTGCCGTCACGGTGATTCCACCGCCGGCACTGATCTGACCATAGCGCTCGGCGTCCACGTCGGAGCGGCGCGCCCGCATGTGCGCGTCGGCGACGATCACGCCGGAGAGCTCCTCGATGTTCTCGAGCTTCACGGTGCGGCCGAGGTTCGCCAGGTCGAGCCTGCCCTTCAGGTGCAACGCCAGGTCCGGGTCGGAGACGGGAGTGCGCAGCACGAACGAGCCGTCGATCGGGTCGCCGCCGAGCACGAGATGCAGACGGTGGAGTGTGACGGTCGTGCTGTCGGCGTCTCCTCCCGGGTTGTGCACGGCCAGGTCGAGCGATACGTCCCGCGCCGGCAGCGGCAGGTCCGGGTAGCGGAACATGCCGTTCTCCACCTTGGCCGCGAGCGCGATGGACGGAAACGTGTGCGCGCCGTAGCCGCCACGCACCGTCCCGCTCACGACCATGGTGCCGGAGCTCTGCAGCGTCGCGAAGCTCTGCGTGTATACGGCCGGAACGAGCGAGAGGATGTCGGCGAACGCGGTCCCGGGCGTGCTGAACGCCAGGTCGACCGCGACGCTGTCCTCCGCGGCGGCGACGGCTCCGCGGGCACGCAGCACGAGCTCGTTCAGCCGGATCTCGTTCTCGCTGATCTCGACGCGCCGCTCGTCCATGTCCACGTCGAGGTCGGCCGCTACCTGTAGACGGGCGCGGCTGAGGTAGGGCACGCCGGCGAAACGCAGGGACACGGTATCCGCGTTCGTGCGAGTGGTCAGCGTGAAACGCTCCCGGCTGAAATCACCGCGCAACGACTCGCGCAGCCCGGTCGCGGACACGTGCAGGTTCGCCTGCCGGTTCTCCAGGCGGAGCGCTCCCTCGTGCACCTCGAGGCGGCGCAGACTGACCGAAATCGGCCGGTCTCCTCCGGGCTCCGCATCGGTGGAGGGTCTCCCGATGTTCCAGTTCGCAGTGCC
>DATHVV010000148.1:0-2291 GCA_035461105.1 Longimicrobiales bacterium
CTCACCACCCCGGCCCCTCCAGCACTTTCACCGCCTCCTGCAACCAGTCCCTGAACTCCGCCTCGATCGTCGGCCGTGCGGCGTAGCCGGCGCTCTCCTCGGCGACGAACGTGAGCTGGTCGCTGATCAGGGAGAACAGGAGCCAGGACTCGTGGGAGCGGAAGCGGTCGGGGGTCTCGGCGAGGAAGATGCCCATGTAGCCGTCGCGGAAGTCCTGGAAGCTGGAGCGTCCGGCGAGGTAGCTCTGGGTGAGGCCGCGGAGGACGCGGTCCACGCTGACCCCCGGGGTCATTCGCACCTGGCGCCTGCGGCCGCCGCAAAGCGGCGGTGAGCCCGGGTGAGCATGGGCGGGGACGTCGCCATCAGCCGGCCAGGCGGCCGGCGGCCGGCGGCTCCACCCGGAGCCGGACAGCAGCAGGCGCCTGCCAGTCGGCTGCCGTGCCACGGTCTCCGGGGGAGTCGGGCTCCGCCGCATCCTCGGCCCTCGCGAGCCGCTCGAGCGCCGGCCGCACGTCGAGGCGGCTGGTGACGCCCAGCTTGGAGAGCACCTGCTCGGTGTGACGGCGCGTGGTGTGGATGCTGATGCCCAGGCGCATTGCGATCTCGGGGCCCGAGAGCCGGCGGGCGAGCAGGAGCGCGACCTCCGCCTCGCGGTGGGTCAGCAGGTAGCGGAGCCGGAGCGCGGCCGGCGGCGGGAACGCCTCGGACGCGGGCTCGACGACGACCACGTAAATGCGTGTTCCCGCGGGGGTGCGGAGGACGCCGCTGCGTGTCACCCGGTGCGTGCCCTCGGCGCCTGCGAACTGCCGGATGGAGCTCCAGGCCGCGGCGCCGAGGGGCAGGTCGCGCGTGACTGTGGGCAACACCCGCGGGGGCGTGCTAGATTGTCCGATCCGGCCAATTTTCTTTGCCTGCATGCTCCCGTCCGCTTGCTGTGGGCGCGTTTCGCGGGCACGTTAGCGGCTGACTGTTCACCGCCTCTCACCCGGCAGATAAGACGTATGGTGCGGCTCGCATTGCTGGGCACGACGGACCTGCGCGACGCGGCTGGAGAGCCGATCCATCTGCTGCTCCGCCAGCCGCGGCGGTTCGCGCTGCTCGCGTTCCTCGCGCTCGAGAGCCGGCACGGTGCGGTGCGCCGCGACCGGGTACTGGGCGTCTTCTGGCCGGAAGTGGCGCAATGCGACGGGCGCCGGGCGCTCTCCCAGGCGCTCCATTACCTGCGACGCGCCGTCGGCTCCGACGCCGTGCTCACCCGCGGCTCCGAGGAGCTCTCGCTCGATCCGGACCGCATCTCCTGCGACGCGTGCGACTTCCTGGCGGCGCTCGATGCCGGCGAACCGGAGACGGCGCTGCGCCAGTACCGCGGCGATTTGCTGCCCGGGTTCTACGGCGGCGTCCGCGACTTCGACGACTGGCTCGACCGCACCCGCGACGAGCTGCGCCGGCGGGCGGCGGAGGCCGCGTGGGCCGCGGCCGCGGCCGCGGCCGAACAGGGCGCCGGCGTGGCCGCGGGCGCCCATGCGCGCCGGGCCGCAGAGCTGACCGGTGGCGACGAGCCGGCCGTGCGGCGGCTGATGGCGCTGCTGGCGGAGCTCGGCGACCGCGCCGGCGCGCTGGAGGCGTACGGCGCGCTCGCGGACCGGCTGCGCGAGGAGTACGCGGCCGCCCCGGCCGCCGAGACCGCCGACCTCGCCGGGCGCATCCGGGACATGGCGCCCGACGTCGCTCCCCCCATCGAGCACCTGCTTCACCCGGAGGCCGCGACCCCGGATCCCGCGACCGTGACGACGGGCGCGTCCCCGATGACCGACCCTGTCATCGGACCAGTGCGCGCCCCGGTCAGGCTGCGGCAGCGTGTGCGGTCAGTCGCCGTGACGCTGGCCCTCGGGCTGGCGTTCATCTCGATGTGGGGACTGCGGCGCGAGGATGTCGGGGTCGTCATGCCGGCGGCGGCTGCCAGCGCGCGAGTGCTGGTGGAGGACGTTCGTGGACCGGGTGAGCTGGCCGAGTCGCTCACCAGCGAGATCGTGCGCCGCCTCGCCGACGCGGGACGGATCCAGGTGCTGCTCGGGTCGCCCGGCGACGCTCCTGCCACCGACGGTCCGCACTTCCTGCTCCGCACGAGCGTGAGCGGCGACGCGGATTCCCTGCGGGCGATCGCCATCCTCACGGACCGGATGTCGGGCGCGGCGGTGGCGAGTACGCGCGTCGCCGAGGCCGCGGGTACGCCGCCGGACACGGAGAGGCTGGGCGCCGCGATCGTGAGCTTCGCGCGGCGCGCGACCGGC
>DATHVV010000149.1:0-36175 GCA_035461105.1 Longimicrobiales bacterium
GCCGTGGCGGCGCCGATCGCCGTGACCGCGCGGCTGGTCCGGGTCGACGTACCACTCATGATCGCGGCGTCGCTGCTCCTGCTCGTACTGGCACTGGATGGCCGTATCGGATTTGTCGATGGGGTCGTCCTCCTGGCCGGCGGCGCTGCCTACACCAGCTGGCTGATCGCGCAGCGTCACCTGCCGACGCCCGAAATGCTGGCTGCCCCTTCGCGGCCGCCGGTGCGCTGGGCGGGCTCGGTCGCACTGGCACTGGTCGGGCTGGCGCTGCTCGTGCTGGGCGCGCGCTGGCTGGTAACCGGCGCGGTCGCGGTGGCGCGGCTCGCGGGGCTGAGCGAGCTGGCGATCGGGCTCACCATCGTCGCGGCCGGCACCTCGCTGCCGGAGCTGGCCACGTCCGTGCTCGCCAGCGTGCGGGGCGAGCGCGACATCGCCGTCGGCAACATCATCGGCAGCAACATCTTCAACATCCTGGTCGTGCTCGGCGCGAGCGGGGTCGTCGCCGGCCTGGATGTGCCCGGCCCGGCGCTGCGCTTCGACCTGCCGATCATGGTCGTGGTCGCGTTCGCGGCGCTGCCCGTCTTCTTCACCGGCGCCAGGATCGGACGCCGGGAAGGCCTCATGTTCCTGCTCTATTACATCGCCTACGTGCTCTACCTCCTGCTCGCGAGCACGCGTCACGATGCGTTGCCCGCGTTCTCCGCCGTCATGCTCTGGTTCGCCCTCCCGCTCACGTTCGTCACCCTGGGCGTCCTCGCCTGGCGCTGGTCGCGCCGTTCGCACGGATCGCAGGCGGGGCCTTGACCGCGTCGCGCCGCGATCCCCGGACCGCAGACCGGGAAGTGACCGCGCTGCGCCGCGATCTCGGTGTCGCCGACGCCGTTGGCGTCGGGCTCGGCGCGATCATCGGGGCCGGCATCTTCGTGGTGAGCGGCATCGCCGCGGGCATTGCCGGTCCCGCGTTCCTCGTGTCGCTGCTGGTCGCCGGCGTGATCGCGGCCGCGAATGCGCTCAGCTCCGCGCAGCTGGCGGCCGCGTTCCCGCAGTCCGGTGGCACCTACGAGTACGGCTACCAGGTGCTCGGCCCATGGCCCGGCTTTCTCGCCGGCTGGCTGTTCCTCGCGAGCAAGACGGCCGCCGCCGGGACCGTCGCGCTAGGCCTCGGCGAATACCTGGCGCCGCTCCTGCCGGGAATCCCGCCGCGTACGCTCGCGGTGCTCGCGATCGGCGCGTTCACGATGCTGAACCGGCGCGGGATCCGCCGCTCCGGAAAGACGAACCTGGCGCTGGTCGCCGTCACGGTGCTCGCGCTGGCCGCATACGCTGCGCTCGCGCTGCCGCAGGTCCGCCTCGAGCGGCTCCAGCCGTTCGCGCCGCACGGCGCCGGCGCCGTGCTGCACGCCGCCGCGCTGCTGTTCTTCGCGTATACCGGCTATGCCCGGATCGCTACGCTCGGAGAGGAGGTGCACGACCCGGAGCGTACCATTCCCCGGGCGATCGCCCTCACCATTGGCATCGCCATCGCGCTCTACCTGGCCGTCGCCCTGGCTGCAGTCGGGACCGTCGGCAGCGAGCGGCTCGGTGCCGAGGGTGCGCCCATAGCGGTGGCGGCGGCGATCACGCTCGGGCCAGGGTTCGGACTCGTCGTGCGCCTGGCCGCGGTCACGGCCATGCTGGGCGTGATCCTCTCCCAGCTGCTCGGCCTGAGCCGCATGCTGTTCGCGATGGCCCGCCGCGGCGATGCGCCCGCCGGATTCGCACACATCGATGAGCGGCATGGCGTGCCGGACCGCGCCGTGCTCGCGGTCGGCACCCTCTCCCTGATCGTGGCGGTCACGGGGGCGCTCGCGGCCGTCGCCGCGGCCGCCGCGCTCACCATCCTGTGCTACTATGCGATCACCAACATCGCGGCTCTGCGCATGCCCCCCGAGCGCAAGCGCTTCCCCGATGCGGTCCCCCTGTTCGGCCTGGTCGGTTGTGCCGGTCTGGCTTTTTTTCTAGACGTGCGTACGTTGCTCATTGGAGCTGCCGTAGCCATCGCCGGCGTGGTCTGGCGCGTCGTGCTGCAGCAGTCGCGGGTCTCCCGACAGTGAACCCGGAGCCAGGTGCCTGCCCGCCCTAGGCACCAGACTTTTCGCGACGTGCCTCACCGGCGCACGTCTTGCACGCAGCACCGGCGCATCCCCGATGGGATTCGCCCTCACCCCAAGCCTGGCTGGTGCCCATGAGCCGATCCGTCCTGCTCGCTGCCATCGTCCTGGTCGTTGCCGCAGGCTGCACCGATGAGCGCATTGTTTTCCGGGACCGTGACCTGCTGGCCGACCTGCCCGCGAACGCGCAGGGCTTCCTCGGCTACAGCAACGCTGACGCGAAGCTGACCGTGTGCGGCAACTGTCACGTCGGGCCGCAGACGCAGTGGGTCGGGACGGCGCACGCGGACGCGTGGGCCACGCTCGCGAACAATCCGGGGCGCCAGGCTTTCTGCGAGGCCTGTCACACGGTCAGCGAGGCGGGCAACCAGACCGAGGGTGGCAACGCTGGCTGGCCGGCGACACAGGACACGCGCTACCACGACGTGCAGTGCGAGTCCTGCCACGGCCCGGGCCTGGATCACGTGCGCAATCCGGGCGCGACTCAGCCGCTCGCATCGCTGGGCGTGACGATCGGCGCCGAGACCGGGTGCGGCGAGTGCCACAGCGGCATCCACCACCCGTTCGTCGAGGAGTGGGCGGAGTCGGGGCACGGCCAGGTGCTCGCGGTACCGGCGGGTCGTCCGGAGTGCCAGGGCTGCCACACGGGCCAGGGCGCGCTGCTGGCGTTCGGCGCGCACGACGCCGAGTACGTGGAAAAGGGATCGACGACGCCGCTGCCGATCGCGTGCGGCGTATGCCACGATCCGCACAGCGCCACGTTCGAGGGACAGCTGCGCTACCCGATCACGGTGCCGGACGAGGAGCAGAACCTCTGCATGCGCTGTCACCACAAGCGCGGGTTGCCCGAGACCGGTTCGCCGTCGCGCGGGCCGCACAGCCCGGAAGGGCCGCTGCTGCTCGGCGACGCGGGCTGGTTCCCGCCGAACATGCCGCTCGAGCCCGGCACCGAGATCATCGGCACGCACGGATCGCAGGCGAATCCGCGTCTCTGCGCCGGTTGCCACGTGTACCGCTTCGACGTGACCGACCAGGCGACCGGCGACTTCCTGATCAGCAGCGTCGGCCATCGGTTCGATGCGATCCCGTGTGTCGATGCGAACGGCGCGCCGACCGGTGAGGCCGAGTGCGAGCGCAGCCAGCGCAGCTTCGCGTCCTGCACCGGCTCCGGTTGCCATGTCGATCAGGCGCGGGCGCGCCAGGCGCTGGAGAGCGCGGAGACGTCGATCAACTTTTTCGCCGCGCTGCTGAAGTCCGCGCTCGACAAGGTGCCGGCGAGCGAGTTCAGCGCGACGGACAACCGGTACTCGACGGCCGAAGGTGCGCGCTTCAACTGGCAACTCGCCCTGGTCAACGGATCCGAGGTCCACAATCCGTTCCTGATCGAGGCCCTGCTGATCGCGAGCATCCAGCAGCTGAAAATCGAATACGACGTGGATCCGAACCAACCTGCCGCGCTCGAGTCGCGGCTCACGCCACCACCGGCCATGAGGGTGCGCAGCTCGGACTAGTTCACGCGGCACCACGCTCCTGGCGGGCGGCCCCCCCCGGGCCGCGCGCCGGAGCGGCCTCGGGGTTGACCCTGCCGGACGGCAGGGGCTACCTTCGCGAGGACCTCCCGACATTCGCTGGACACCCTTACCTCCCCGGGGGCTGCCCATGCTGGTACGCAGCAGGATGACGCGCGAAGTGATCGCGACGTCGCCGGACACGACGCTCGCCCGTGCACTCGAGCTGACGCGCGCTCACGCCATCCGTCACCTGCCGGTGGTCGAGGGAGGGCGGCTGGTCGGCATCGTGAGCAACCGGGACCTGCGGCTCGCGCATCCACCCATCTACCGTGCCGATGCGGCAGCCATGCAGGAAGCGCTGCACTCGCACCGGCTGTCCGAGTTCATGATCAGGGACGTGATCACGGTCGCTCCCGATGCCACCATCGAAGAGGCCGCGCGCCTCCTCTGCAACCATCCGATCGGGTGTCTGCCGGTCATCGAGGACGATGCCCTGGTCGGCATCATCACCGAGTCCGACCTGCTGCGCGCGATGGCGGAGATGATCGGGGCCAGCTCGCCGGCCGCACGCGTGGAGGTACGGCTGCCGAACCGGCCGGGCGAGCTGGCGCGCGTGGTCCGCCTGGTCGGCATCGAGATGCGCATCAACATCGCGGGCATGTTCGCGCCGATCAGCGCGAGCGGGGAATGCCAGGCCGTGATCCACCTGCAGACCGACAACGCGCGCCCGGTCGTGGACGCGCTCCGCGCGCTCGGCTACCAGGCCGGCTCACCGGCCATCGAGCTGGACCCGATCCCGCAGGAGCCGTACGTCGCGCGCCGCGTGCGCCCGGCGATGCAGATCTAGGCTCGCTCCTCCGCAGCCGTTGTAGCGCGCGCCCCGGCCTCGGGGCGCGTCTGATCTGGCCCCGCGACGGTAGGGCGGCGCTGGGCGGCGCGCGCCACCGCTCGGTGTTTCCCGGGTGCCGTGCCTCGCGCGGCTCCACCATGAAGGTCGCGCGCCGGCGGCGGCTCACCCGCCCAGCCGACGCCCGCCCCCGTACCTGGAGGTGTGGGGGCAGCGTGCGGGGGGCGCGGTGAACCGGGTTTACCGACCCCCACCCGAGTGGCTAGCTTGCCCGCGATCACCCGCATACGAGGAGTCCCCTGGCTGCCAGCAGCGCCTTCGTCTGGAGCGATGCGCTCGCCGCGTACCGCTTCAACCAGGACCACCCGCTCAATCCGCGCCGGCTCGAGATCACGGTGTCGCTCCTGCGCCGGCTCGGCCTGATCGGCGCGCAGAACATCGTCGCGCCCCGGGATGCGGAGGAGTCGGAGATCGAGGCGGTGCATGACCCCGACTACGTCGCCGCCGTGCGCGCCGCTTCCCGGGATCCGAGGCCCTCCGCGCGGTACGCCGCGTTCGGCATGGGATCCGACGATGTGCCGCTCGCCAGTGGCATGCACGAGGCGGCCCGGCGCATCTGCGGCGCCACGCTGACCGCCGCGGAGCTGGTGATGAGCGGGCGCGTGCAGCGTGCCTTCAGCATCGCCGGCGGGCTTCACCACGCGCGGCGGGCGGAGGCGGCCGGCTTCTGCATCTACAACGACCTGGCCATCGCGATCCGCTGGTTGCAGCAGCACTACGCCGCACGCGTGCTGTATATCGACATCGACGCCCACCACGGTGACGGCGTGCAATGGCTCTGCTACGACGACCCGGGCGTGCTGTCGTTGTCGTTTCACGAGAGCGGCGCATTTCTGTTCCCGGGCACCGGCTTCGTGGATGAGCTGGGCGACGGCGATGGCTACGGCTACTCGGTCAACGTGCCGCTCGATGCCCACACCGAGGATGATTCGTTCGTCGAGGCGTTCCAGGAGCTGGCGCCGATGCTCGCCGCGCACTTCCGTCCCGACGTCATCCTGCTCCAGTGCGGCTGCGATGCGCACGTGCTGGACCCGCTCACGCACCTGCGTTGCACGACGTCACTCTACGAGCGCCTGGTGCGGATCACGTGCGAGATCGCCGATCGGCACTGCCGCGGTCGGGTGATTGCCACCGGCGGCGGCGGCTACGCGATCTACAGCGTCGTGCCGCGCGCCTGGACACTCGCCTGGAGTGCGCTCTGCGACGTGGTCGTGGGAGACGACCTGCCGGTCGACTGGCTGCGCGCCATGCGGATCGAGGCTCGCGCCGACCTCCCGACCGTGCTCCGCGATCCCGCCGACGCGTTCCCGCCGGCGCCGCGACGCGCCGAGATCGAGGCCAACAACCGGCGCACCGTGAGCGCGGTCAAGGCGCAGGTAATGCCGTTGCTCACCGGCTGGGGGCTGGCGTTCTGATGACTCTATCCCCGCCCGGACCGCTGCCCCGCGACCTGGTCGACAAGACCGGACGGCGATTCCGCGTGCGCGCCTACACGCCGAAGGACCGCGGCCCGCTCGAGGAGATGTATCGCGCGTTCGATCCCAAGCGCGGCGCGCAGGGGCTCCCGCCTGGGGATGGCGAGAGCATACGCCGGTGGCTGGACCTGGTGCTACGCCACGGTCAGCACGTGCTCGTCGAGATCGAGGGTGAGATCCTGGGACATCTCATGGTCATTCCCATGAGTGCGGACACCAGTGAGCTGGCCAACTTCCTTCACCAGGCCATCCGCAACTGCGGCATCGGTACCGCGCTCAACCGCATCGCCCTCGAGCTGGCCCGCCGTGACGGGCGCCGGCGCATGTGGCTCTCGGTTGAGCCCTCCAACCGCATCGCGATCCGATCCTACGAGAAGGCCGGGTTCCGCCGCACGAGCGCGTCGCTCTGGGCGCCGGAGCTGGAGATGGAGGTGCTACTGCACGCGGAGCCGGCCGCCGGTCCGGACCGGGAACCGCCCGGGCCGCCACACTCCTCCGGCCCGGACCGGGAACCGCCCGGGCCGCCGCCCTCCGCCGGCGCGGATCCCGCACCGGCCGGATCGCCGCCATCGTTGTCCCCGGGCTAGCCGGGCCGGGCTCGCATGGCACGCTCCATGCTCCTCTCGATCCCGGGTAAAACGACGTTCGGCAATGACTTGGGAGGAAATGATGATCGGCACGCTCGCCAGGATATACGCCTACCGCAAGGCTCCGATGCTGGCGTTGGCGGTGATGCACCCCCGCAAGTCGGTGCGACTGGCGAAGGCACGGTGGGATTTCCGGCATGCGGCTGCGCCGCGGATCGCCGCGGTCGGCGCCGCCCTCGGTACTGCGGCGATCGCGCTGCCGCTCGGACTCATGCTCGGCCGGCGGGGTCGCACGAGCAGCCGGGACGCCTGAGGAGCGAGGTCAGCCGACGCTGTCTTCGCGGAGCATTTCCGCAACTCTCACCATGGCGCGGCCGCGCTCCGCGAGCACGTCGCAGAGCCTCCCCACCAGCGCCCGTGGGACCGAGCCGGGGTTGGTGCGCATGGCCCGAACGTCTCCCAGCGAGACGCCCAGGGCGCGGGCCAGCTCCTCCTCCGTACCCATGAAGAGCTGCGTTGCCGTCGTAAAATCGAGGGGCATGGCGGAAAAGTACGCGAGATGCGGCCGGGGCCCAAGCCCCGGCCGCATCTCGCATCAGAAGATGAAAACCGGCGTACCCGTGTCCACCATGTAGTAGAGTCGCTCGAGGTCGAAGTTGTCCATGCGCACGCAGCCGTGGCTGACGGCCTCGCCGACGGAATCCTCGTTGTAGATGTGGGTACCGTGGATCAGGTAGCCGTTGCCGGTGTCGAGCTTGTACGGGCCGAGCGCCTCGGGGACGCGCCGCTGCACGGTGCTGATCGGGGGCATGAAGATCTTCCCGTCGAACACGATCTCGGTGCCCGGCGTGAACGCCCAGAAGTTGCCGAACTGGTTCACGCGGCCGACCTGGTCACCCTGGACCACGATCGTGCTGCCATCCTCCAGCTCGACCTTCGACCGGGCGCCCAGCCGAACCAGCTCCAGGCTCCGAGCCTTCGCCTTCTCCATGTAGTGCCATTCCGGAACCGTCCAGATCGGGTGCTCCTCCTTCTTGAGCACCTTGCGGCGTCCGATCGGGGTGGCAAAGTGAAATTTCTTGTCCTCGTAAACGAAGTCGCTGTTCATGCCGACCGCCACCGGCACGCTCAGCAGTGTGTCCTTCGCGACCACGAACCAAAGCCAGCGCTGCTTCGTCGAGACCAGGATCTTGGCCCCGCGCACCCGGTCCGCCGCGCGCAGCACCGCGACGCCGTCGCTGTCCGCGGCCATCGCCGTGAGGTGCTCCCCCTGCACGCGCGCCGCCGCAGGCGCGACGGCCGTCCCCGTGCCGGCGAGCGCGGCGAGCAGCAAGAATGGAACGATCAACAAGGCCCGCTTCGACATGTCCCGTCCCCGGCTCCCGGTCCGTTCACGATCCCTCCCACCTCGGCCCCCCTGGCCCTCGCCCTCGCCCTCGACCCTAGAAGATGTACACTGCCGTTCCCACCGGCACCCGGTGGTAGAGCTTCTCGAGATCCTCGTTGCGCATGCGGACGCAGCCGTGGCTCACCGCCTCGCCGATGGAATCCTCGTTGAAGATGTGCGTGCCATGGATCAGGTAGCCGTCCCCCGTGTCGAGCTTGTAGGGCCCGAGCGCCTCCGGCACGAGCCGCTGCTGCGTGCCCTTCGGCGGCACGAACACCAGGCTGTCGAACATGATCTCGGTGCCAGGCTCGAACGCGTAGAAATTCCCGAACTGGTTCAGGCGGCCGACCTGATCCCCGATGGTGAGCAGGAAGCTGCCATCACTCAGCTCGTACTTCGTCTTCGCGTCCATCTCCACGACTCCGTACTTGCGGCTCGCGGCCCTCTCCAGGTAGTGCCACTCGGGGACGTTCCAGCGCGGGTTCTCCGCCTTCCCGAGCACCTTGCGCTGGCTGCGCGGCGTCTCGAACCAGAAGCGGCGGCCCTCGAACTCGAACCGCTTGCCCATCCCGACCGCTACGGGCACGCTCAGCACCGTGTCGCGTCCCTCCACGAGCCACAGCCAGCGGTCTTCGGTCGAGACCAGGATCCTCGTGCCGCTGGACGCGTTCGCCGCGGCCAGGATCGCCCGGCCGCGCGCGTCCGGGGGCGTGCTCGGTCGCTTGCGTACCGCCGACTTCGTATCGGCAACGGGACGGACCGACTGGGCGGCGGCCTCCGCCGTGACCAGCCCGCAAGCCAGGAAACCGGCGATCAGGAGGCGCAGCAGCAGCGTGCCGCGCCCGCCTCGGCAGCAGGGGCGAGGAATCGTCATGGCTGTCTTTACCGTGGAGCGGTCGAAAGGTGCCCGAGGGAGACGCCCCGCGTCTGCAGGATGCGCTCGATCGTCTCCCCGATCTTCACGTTCGGCGTGGAGGCGCCCGCGGTCAATCCGAGCGTGAGCGGCCCTTCCGGCAGCCAGGCAGCGCTCTCCTGCTCCGGTGCGTCCGCTGCCAGCTCCGGCTTGTGGCGGATGATGCCCGCCGCCGGGTCGATGCACGTCGCATCGGCGATGTGATAGGTCGTCGTGTATTCCCGGCACAGATGCGCCAGGTGGTTGGTATTCGACGAATTATAGCCTCCGATCACGACCATCAGGTCGGGCGGATCGCGCATCAGCTGGAGCACCGCGTCCTGCCGCTCCTGCGTGGCCGAACAGATCGTGTCGAAGCTGCGGAAGTGCAATGCGACGTCCGCCTCGCCATAGCGGCGCGCGAGTGACTGTCCCATCGCCGCAGCGATGGCAAGCGACTCGGAGGCGAGCATGGTCGTCTGGTTCGCGACACCGACGCGGACCAGGTCGAGGTCGGGGTCGAAGCCGGGGGAGGCCTTCTGCCCGAAATGCGCGCGGAATGCATCGCGATCGAGCGCGTCCGGGCGCCGCTCGATGTAGTCCATGACCAGGCGTGCTTCGTCCATGTCGCGAACGACGATGTACTTGCCGCCCTCGTGGGTGTGGACCTGCGACGCGGTCGCACGCGTCTCCTCGTGGAAGTACTTGCCGTGGATGAGCGCGGTGAAGCCGTCGCGCGCGTAGAGCTCGACGCGCTTCCACACATTGAGCACGGAGCCGCAGGTGGTGTCCACCAGGATGCAGCCGATCTTGCGGAGCCGCGCGAAATCGGCGAGGGTCACGCCGAAGGCGGGCATGATGACGACGTCGTCGGCGGTGATGCCGCTGAAGTCGAAGTCGCCGCTCTGCGGGTCCGGGTACAGGAACACGATGCCCGCATCGCGCAGGCGGCGGTTCACGTGCGGGTTGTGGATGATCTCGCCGACCAGGAAGATGCGCCGGTCCGGGAACTTGAAGGTGGCCTGGTGCGCATAGTCGACCGCGCGGTCCACGCCATAGCAGAACCCGAAGTCCTGCGCCAGGCGGATCGTGATGTCGCCGTAGCGGGCGACGAATCCCTGGGCCCGGATCTGCTCGACGAGCCCGCTGTGATATTCGGCGGCGAGCACCGGCTCGATCTCCTTCTTGAGCCCGAGCCCGCGGCGGAAGTAGGTCTGATCCATGGGGTTAAGAATACATCCAAAGCGCTGACGGCGGGACCCGTCCGTGGTTCCGGGGCCGGGGCGGGCAGCCGCCGTGGACCGCCCCCGGCCGGCCGTGGGCGGGCCGGGGTTGCCCCCTTTGCGTACCCCGCTAGCTTGCCGGGGACTTCTTCCCGGGGTTTTCCCAAGCATGCGCTCTGAATCGTTCGAGTTTCTGAAGCGGTTGCTCGACACTCCCGCGCCCAGCGGGTTCGAGGCACCGGCGGCGCGCGTCTGGCGCGACGAGGCGCGGCAGCTCGCGGACCGCGTCGATGGCGACGTGTCCGGCAACACCATCGCACTGCTGAATCCGGAGGCGGCGCCGCGCATCATGCTGGCCGGTCACATCGACGAGATCGGGGTGATGATCACGCACGTCGACGACGAGGGTTTTCTCTACTTCGCCACGATCGGCGGCTGGGATCCGCAGGTGCTCGTCGGCCAGCGGATCCGCATCGCGGGCCGCGACGGCGCGGTCATCGGCGTGGTCGGCAAGAAGCCGATCCACCTGATGAAGGCGGAGGAGAAGGAGAAGGCGTCGCGCGTCGAGGAGCTGTGGATCGACATCGGCGCGGACAACCGGGACGGGGTCAAGGAGCGCGGTCTGCGCGTCGGGGACGCGGGCGTAATCGACGCGGCCCTGGTGCAGCTGGGCGGTGACCGCATCGCGAGCCGGTCGATCGACAACCGGATTGGCGCGTTCGTCGTGCTCGAGGCGCTGCGCCTGCTCGCGGAGCAGCGGCCGACAGCCCAGGTGGCGGCGGTCGCGACGGCGCAGGAGGAGATCGGCTACAGCGGGGGGGGCGCGCGCACCAGTGCGTTCACGCTCGACCCGCAGCTCGCGCTGGTGGTGGACGTGACCTTCGCCACCGACGCGCCCGGCATGGAGAAGAAGGAGATCGGCGAGCACCGCCTCGGCGGCGGACCGGTGCTCGCGCGCGGCTCGGCGTCACATCCGCTGGTGTTCGAGCGCCTGGTCACGGTCGCCGAACGGGAGGGGATTCCGCATACGCTGGCGGCATCGCCGAAGTACACCTCGACCGATGCGGACGCGATCTATCTCTCCCGCAGCGGCGTCGCCACCGGGCTGATCTCCGTGCCCAACCGCTACATGCACTCGCCCAACGAGATCATCAGCCTGAGCGACCTGGAGGCGAGCGCACGCCTGATCGCGGCGTTCTGCCGCGACGTGCGGGCCGAGGACCGCTGGGTCCCGGAGTAGCCCTCGACGGCGCTCTTCCTTCCCTCGGCAGGCACGAGGCGCGGACGGGCGGCCGCAGCCATCCCGAAGCCGAGCATACCCCCCACGTGCTCGTCCATGACTCCTCCCGCGACCATCGCTCCTTCGGAGGCGGATCTTCGGGCGCATGACACCCGGCAGCGTCATGCCAGGAGGTGGCCCGTCCCGCGACCATTGCCATGCCGGCTCGTGATACCATTATCGGTCGCACCCACCACCCTGCTCGAGCGAATGCCCAGGAAGCCCGCTCCTTCGACGACATCGCTGCTGGCGCGCCTCGACCCCGGCGACAGCCTGCCGCTGCACCGCCAGCTGTACGAGGAGATCCGCGGCGCGATCGTACGGGGAGTGCTCGCTCCGGGCGAGCGCATCCCGTCCTCGCGCGGGCTCGCCGAGGACCTTCGCGTCTCGCGCACGACGGTGCTGCAGGCGCTCGATCAGCTCAGGGCGGAAGGCTACCTCAGCTCCCTGGTCGGCTCGGGCACGCGCGTCGCCGACGTGCTCCCGGAGAGCCTGACGAGGGTGGGAGTCCCGTCGGCACCGGCCGCCGACGGTCCGCCCGGCTCGCTCTCGCGCAGGGGGGAGGCCGTGGCGGGAATACCGCGCGCGGTATTCCGGGCGGGCGCGGAGCCGCGGGCGTTTCGTCTCGGCATCCCGGGGCTCGACCTGTTCCCGCGCAAGCTGTGGAACCGGCTGCTGATCCGGCGGGCACGGCTGACGAGCGTACCGGAGCTCGACTACGGCAGGCCGGGCGGGCTGCCGGCGTTGCGCGAGACGATCGCCGCGTACGTCGCGTCCGCGCGCGGAGTCCGCTGCCGGCCGGAGCAGGTGATCGTCGTGGGCGGCGTGCAGCACGGCGTCGCTTTCGCCGCCCGCCTGCTGCTGGATCCCGGCGACGCGGCGTGGCTGGAGGAGCCCGGTTACCTGGCGGTGCGCAGCGCGCTGACGGCGGCGTCCGCGCGCATCGTGCCGGTGCGGGTGGACGAGGAGGGCATCGACGTCGCCGAGGGGAAGCGCCGGGCACCGGATGCGCGCCTCGTCTGCATCACACCCTCGCACCAGTACCCGCTCGGTGTGACCATGAGCCTGCAGCGACGGTTGATGTTGCTGGAATGGGCGCGCGAGGCGAACGCCTGGATCGTGGAGGATGACTATGACAGCGAGTTCCGCTACGGCAGCCGGCCACTCATGGCCGTGCACGGCCTCGAGGGCGGGTCGCGCGTCATTTACCTCGGCACGTTCAGCAAGTCGGTGTTTCCGTCCCTGCGCATCGGCTTCCTGGTCGTACCCGAGAACCTGGTCGAGGCGTTCTCGCGTGCAGCGCTCTACACGGAGCAGAACCCGGGGACGCTGCAGCAGCTGGTGCTCGCGGATTTCATCCGCGAGGGTCACTTCGGGAGGCACCTGCGCCGCATGCGGCGCGCGTACGAGGAGCGGCAGAACTTGCTGATCGACGAGGTGCGGCGCGAGCTGCGGGACGTGATCACGCTGCGGTCCGCGAACGCGGGGTTGCACCTGGTCGCGCACCTGCCGCCGCACCTGGCCGACGTCGCGGTCGCCCGCGCTGCGCTCGCCTGCGGTGTCGAGGTGTCACCGCTCTCGACCCATTACCTCGCGCCGAATCCGGGCAACGGCCTGTTGCTGGGGTTCGCCGCCGCCGACGCACCGGAGATCGGCGCCGGTGTGCACCGGCTGAAGCAGGCGATCGCGACCGTGCGGCGCGAGGCCGGGGCCCCCGCGGCAAGTGGCCTGCCGATTCGGTCGGCAAGCGGTACTGGAACGCAGCCGCGGAGTCGATGAATTTCCGCCGACTCGTAATCGGCCGCGGTGCGTGCCGAAGACCGTTGTGCGGAGAGGAGAAGCGGGATACATGCAGACAGGCAGGTTCGATGTGGTCATCGTCGGCGGCAGCTGGGCAGGTCTCGCCGGCGCCCTGCAGCTCGCACGGGCACGCCGCCGCGTCCTGATCGTGGACGCGCGCCAGCCGCGCAACCTCGCCGCGCGCTCGGCTCACGGGATCCTGGGCCATGATGGCAAGCTGCCGACAGCGATCCTTGCGGAGGCGCATGCCCAGGTGCTGGCATACCCCTCGGTGGAGTACAGGGAGGAGTACGCTACCCGGGTACGCGGAGCCAGCGATGCATTCGAAGTCACCCTCTGGTCCGGCAGCACCGTACGGGCGCGCCGGCTGCTGCTCGCCACCGGGGTGAGCGACGTGCTGCCCCCGATTCCCGGGCTCGTCGAACGCTGGGGCTCGTCGGTCCTGCACTGCCCCTACTGCCACGGGTTCGAGGTCGCGGAACGGCGGCTCGGCGTGCTCGCGACCGTCCCGGCCAGCATACGTCAGGCACAGCTGCTGCCGGACTGGAGCGCCGACGTCACGCTGTTCACGAACGGCGCCCGGATCGTGGATGCGACGCAGGAGGCAGGGCTCGCCGCGCGCGGCGTGCGCCTCGAGGCCCGCCGGATCGCGGCGCTCGTCGGCAGGACTCCCGCGCTCGGCGCGATCCGGCTGGTCGATGGCGACGAAGTGCCGCTCGACGCACTCTTCACCACCCCGCGCACGCGCCTGGCATGCCCGCTCGCGGAACAGCTTGGTTGTGCGCTCGAGGAAGGGCCGTCCGGACCACTGGTCCGCAGCGATGAGCGACAGGAAACCACCGTGCCCGGCGTGTACGTCGCCGGCGATGCGGCGCGTGCCTCGCACAGCGTGAGCTGGGCAGCGGCCGATGGCGTCACCGCCGGCATCGCCGCGCACCAGTCACTGGCGCTTTCGACCGATGCCGGACTGCGGGGGAATGGCGACGTTTCGGACGGGCGGCCCATGCTCACGATCGGGCGTGCGCCATGCGGGTGAGCTGGCAGGTACGGGCGGGTGCGGGCGAGGCAGCGGGGACTGCACCGACGCGCACCCGGCCGGACCTGCCTGCCATCGTCAGGCGCCGGCGCCGACCCTCGGCTCGACCCTCACCTGGATATCCAGGCCGTCGCGCACGCTCTGCGTGACGATGCAGAAGTCCTCGTAGATCTCCAGGCACCGCTGCGCCCGCTCCAGGTCGGAAGCGGCAAGGTCGGGGTGCAGCGTCACGCGCAGCTCGCCGATGCGGAATCGGCCACGCTCGTTGCGGATCACCGTGCCCGCCACGTCCACGCCCAGCTCCTCCACCTCGATGCGCGACCGCCGCAGACAGAACAGCAGGCTCGCCGCCAGGCAGTTGCCCACCGCGGCTCCCAGCACCCGCACCGCGTTCGGACCGGCATCGCCGCCCAGCGGCGCAGGCTCATCCAGCGTCAGCGCCGGAACATCCTCGCGCAGGAAATCGACGTCGAAGCGGTAGCCGTCCCGAAGCCGGAGCGATACCGCGAACTCGCGCTCGTCCACGTCTCCTCCCGCGGCCATCAGGCCGCCAGCTGCTGGTCGATCAGGTCCGCCAGGTACTTCTCCGGGACGGCTCCCGCCACGCCGCTCACCGGCTCGCCATCGCGGAAGATCGCCAGCGTGGGAATCGAGGCGATCCCGAACTGGGAGGCCGTCTCCGGCGCCTCGTCCACGTTCAGCTTCGCGAACCGGACCCGACCGGCGTACTGCTCCGCGAGCCGCTCGATGATCGGCGCCACGATCCGGCACGGCGCGCACCAGGGCGCCCAGAAATCGACCAGCACGAGCCCCGTCCCGTTGCCGACTTCCGTCTCGAAGCTCTCGTCCGTCAACTCCATTACGGCCTTGCTCATGTGCCCTCCAGGTCCGATCGACGCCAGCATCACTGCATAACTATATAATAATGTATGGCGGCCGTCAACCCTGCCCGGCGCCGACGCCGCGGGGCCCGGGTCGGTCAGAGCGAGCGGAGCAGCTCGGTGTGGAGCGCGCGGGTCTCTGGGGAGGGGCTCACGCCGAGCTCGTCGGCGATCATGGCCCGGCACTGCTCGTAGGCGCGGAGCGCCTCGGCCGTGTTGCCCGCGCCGGCGTGGGCGCGCATGAGGAGCTGGTGCCCGGTCTCGCGGAACGGCTGCAGCGCGATCGCCTGGCGGGCGACTTCGAGCGCGAGGGGAAATTCGCGGTTCCAGATATAGACCTGGGCGCGGCATTCCAGGGCGCGTACGAGGATGCCGGCGAGGCGCTCGCGGCGCCGCTCGAACCAGGGTCCGGTCTCAGCGGGCAGAAACGGCCGCCGGGCGATGTGGTGGGCGACGGCGGAGGGGCCGTAGGCGGCGGCGGGATCGCCTGCCTTGAGCGCGGCCTCGGCCTCGTGGATGCGGTCGGCCGCGACCTCGTGGTCGATCCAGGTGGCGGTCGGCAGGCGGAGCTCGTGGCAGCCGTCCCGGGTCGTGAGGGCGGAGGCATCGAGGCCCGCCCGGCCGAGCAGGGAGCGCAGCTTGCTGAGGATGGCGCTGAGCGCGCTCTCCCAGGAAGGGGGCAGTTCGGCGGGCCAGAGCGCATCGGCGAGTGCGGTCCGCGTGATCGGTGCGTGGCGCTCGCCGACCAGCACCGCGAACGCGGCTCGTCCCTGCTGGCCGGGGAAGTCGCCCGGCTGGATGAGGACGCCGTCGTCGCCTTCAATGCTCATCCGTCCGGACAGGTAGATGCGCAGCAAGGCGGCTCCGGTCTCGACGGTTCGGCGGCGGTGAGGATCCAAGGTGATTCCAAGGCGCCGGCACGGGAAATGGCAAGGTCATCGACATATACTTCGCGGAGGCGGTTCGGACAACTCTTCTCGAGCGAAGGAGCCGATCATGGTGCAGAAGCAGGTCTCGTGTGATTGCGGCAAGGTCATCCGCGAGCCGGATGACGATCGACTCGTCATGAGTGTCCAGCAGCACGCGCGTGAAGTCCACGACATGGATCTGACCCGCGAGCAGGTGCTTTCCATGGCGGAGGCGATCTAGTCCGCGAGCGTCGTATTGCCTCACGATCCACCCGTGAGTACCCTTGCCGCGCGATCCGCCCGAGCGCGGTCTGCGCCGCGACCACACGGCCGCGCGCCAGGCCGCGAGCGCGGCGGGAGGTACCCCGGGACCGCTATTGAGCAGACGAGTCGATTCTCGAGAGATCGCGTCCGGTGCGAGCGCGCGCGGTGAGCGCGGGCCGCGGCACTGGCTCGTCCTGCTCGCGCTGCTGCTTGCGGTCCTGACGCTGCAGGCGCTTTCCGGGGCGCTCACGGCGGAGCTGGCGACCGCCGACGAGCCGGCGCACTTCGTGTCCGGGCTGCTGGTGCGCGACTACCTCGCGGGCGGCCTCGGGAGCCCGCCGCTGGACTTCGCCCGCGAGTACTACTCGCACTACCCCAAGATCGCGATCGGCAACTGGCCTCCGCTGTTTTACGGCGTGCTGGGCGTCTGGCTGCTGCCGCTGCCCGCGGCGGCGGCTTCGGCGGTGCTGCTCATGACGCTGATCACCGCACTGCTCGGCTGGCTGGTGTACCGCGCGCTGCAGCCGGTGCTCGGCACTGCCTGCGCGATCTTCGGCGCCGGCCTGCTGATCGTGCTGCGCCCGGTGCAGGCCTATGCCGGGATGGTCATGCTCGAGAATGCGCTGGCGCTGATCGCGACGGCCGCGATGCTGCTGTGGGCGCGCTTCCTGACGCAGGGGAGCCTGCGCGACGCCGGCGCGTTCGGCCTGCTTGCGCTGGTGGGGCTGCTGACCAAGGGGAACGCCATCTTCCTGGCGCTGCTGCCACCGCTCGCGATCGTGGTCGGCCGGCGCTGGGACGTGCTGCGCTCACGCGCGCTCTGGTTGACCGCGCTCGCGCTTCTGCTGCTGGCCGGCCCCTGGATGTGGTATTTCCTCGATCACGTCCGGACCGGCTGGAAAGCAGCCACGCCATCGGTGGCGTACGCCGGGTCCGCCCTGGCCGCCTACGCCCCTTCGCTGGTCCAGCCGCTCGGCGTGGCCGGTGCCGTGCTGCTCGCGCTCGGGATCTGGGCGCGCATTCCACGCACGGTCGAGCGCACGGCTGAGCAATCGCTCTGGATCTCGGCGGCCAGCCTGATCCTGGCAGTGCTGCTGCTGCACGTCATCGTACCGGCCGGCATCGGGACGCGGCACCTGATCCCGGCTTTCCCGGCGCTGATCATGTTCGTGGCGGCGGGCGCGTACCAGGCCGCGGCCTGGCTCAGCCGCCGCGGCGTCGGGGACAGGACGGCCACCGCGCTCGTGATCGGGAGCGCGGCGCTGGTTTTCGGCAGCGGCGCGTTCCGGTTGGCGGATCGGGCCGACCGTGGGTACCGCGCCGCAGCCCTCGCCGTACTCGAGCACGCCGCCGCGGTGCAGCCGACCACAATGCTCATCGTCTCGGATGCGGTGGGCGAGGGTTCCTTCATCGTCGAGGTCGCGAGTCGCGATCGGGACCGGCCCAGCCACACCGTGTGGCGCGGCTCGAACCTGCTGGCGCTCAACACCTGGGCCGGCCGCAGATACCGCATGCGCGCGGCCAGCGACCCGGGCGTGCTCCAGCTGCTCGAGGAAGCGGCAATCCGGTACATAGTGATCGACCGCGCCGCGTTCTCGAGGCACCAGCGGCAGCTGCAGCAGGTGGTCCGGGGGAATCCGGAGCGCTTCCACCGGGTCGCCGCGCTGCCGCTGCGCCGCAATCAGCGTCGGTACTCGCAGGGGCTGGTGGTTTACGAGATGCTCGCCGCGGACGGTCGGGCTGCTGCGCCGCGAATCCGCCAGGTGCCCGGGTACGACGGCGTGGAAGCCGTACCCGGGTCATCCAACCCTTCGCCGTGACCGAGCCGGACGGGGCCGTGGCGCTGGCCGCCGGGCCGCGCGGGCGCGAGCGGGTTGTCCGTGCCCTGCGCGCGTGGTGGCAGGCGCACGGCCCGCGCGTGCTTCTCCTCGCGGTGGGCTGCATGATCGCGGCGGCGGTGTGGCGGCTCGGGAACGAGCTGCCGAGGCTGCTGTGGGAACAGGGCGGCTACGGCGCGTTCGACCTGCGGCTCCGCCACCGCGAGGTGGAGCTGTGGTTCTCCGGCCAGCCGATCTACAACGACGTCGAGCGGGGCGACTATCCTCCTGCCAGCTACGTCCTGCTGTGGCCGCTGCTCGGCTGGCTGCCGCTCGCATCGGCCCGGCTGCTCTGGGCGCTCACCACGCTCGCCGCCCTGTACTGGCTGGCACGCATGGCGGTGCGCGAAAGCACGGCGGTCACCCGGCTGCAGGTGCTCACGGTGGCGCTGCTGCCGTTCTCGACCTACGCGACCAGCGCCGCGATCCGGGTCGGGCAGATCGGCAACCACGTGCTGCCACTGCTGGTCGCGGGAGTGCTGGTGCTGTATCGCCGGCGCGGTCGCTGGCGCGACGATCTGCTGGCCGCGATGCTGCTCATCCCGACGCTCGTCAAGCCGACGCTCACGGCGGCCTGCTTCTGGATCGTGTGCTTCGTGCCGCGCCGGCTGCGACCGATCGCGCTGATCGGCCTCGGCTACCTCGCGCTCACGTTCTTCGCGATCGGCTTTCAGGACGGCGACCTCCGGAACACGCTGCTCGGCTGGCTGAGCGAGCCGCCCCAGGTGCTCTCCGGTCACGCGAACGTCCAGAAGTGGCTCGCGGTCGCGGGGCTGGGAGCCTGGACCATGCCGGCTTCGCTGGTGATCCTGTTGCTGCTCGCCGCGTGGGTCCATCGCCATCGCGGAATCGATATCTGGATCCTGCTCGGCGTCTCCGCGCTGGTCGGCCGGCTCTTCATCCATCATCGTCTCTACGACGACATGCTCGTGCTGCTGCCCATGATCACGCTGTTCCGCATCGGTCGACAGGGCGCGCAACCCGATGGCCGTGACGTCGTGGCGGGCCTGCTGTTCGCGGCGACGTGGGTCACGCTGCACGCGCCGGCCAGCCTGCTGGCCAGCCCGCCGCCGCTCCCGGTAGTGATGGAGGCAGGACAGTCGATCGTGTGGGTGCTGGTGCTGCTCTTTCTGCTGGGTCGTGCCCGCCACGAACGGCGTGTCCAGAAGGTCGTCGAAGCGCCGGCGCCGTGACCGCCGTGGTGCCCGCCCCGCTCACGACCCCGCAGTGCGCCCGGCCCGCTCACGACCCCGCGGTGCGCCCGCCCCGCCACTTCTCGTAGAAGTAGCCGGCGGCGTTCGCCGCCTGCGAGACACCCAGCCAGAACGAGAGCGAGGTGCGGCGGAGCAGCGGCCTGCGGCTGTGGAGCGGGAAGCGGAGCAGCCCGGTATAGAAGGAGATCGGCTCGAGTCGAACGGCCCCGCTCCGGCGCGCGCGCGCGACGTGGAAATGAAAGGCGCCGCGCCCGTAGTTGAAGTGCTGCCGCCAATACCTCCTCGGGTCGAGATCGTGGTAGTGATGGATCACGGCCTCGCGCGCGAAGTGCAGCGTGCGTCCGCGCGCGAGCCACCGGTCGCAGAACTCACGATCCTCCCCTGCCGCGAGGCGAAAGGAGGTATCGAAGGGACCTTCCAGGAAGAGGTCGCGGGCGAGCGCCATGTTGTTGGACGTGAAGAACGCGGGCTGTCCGCTAGCGGCATCGTGGTAGGAGTAGAGATAGGCGACGAGCTCCTGGCTCGCTTCCGAGAACACGTTGCCGGCCAGGGCGTTCACGGTGGTGCCCCCGATCAGTCCGGTCGGGTGCAGTCGCCAGGCGGACCGCATGTGCTCCAGCCAGCCCGGCCCCGGCACACAGTCATCATCGGTGAAAGCCAGCACCCGGCCACGCGCGGCCGAGGCCCCGGCGTTGCGGGCGGCGGCGGGTCCCGCGTTAGGCTGGCGCAGCAGTCGCACCTGCAGCGTGTCACCGAACCGCGCGATGACGTCTTCCAGCGATGCGGCGCCGCCGTCGTCCACCACGATCACCTCGAACGCGTCGCGCCCCGTCGTCTGGCGCGAGAGACCCTCGAGACACCGGGAGAGCCGCTCGGGCCGATTGAACGTCGGCACCACGACGCTCAGGTCAGGACTGGTGCCGGTCGTGGATTCCGAGACGCTCATTCCGGCCACAGGTCGGGGAAGAGAGCTGGCACAGCCGGTTCGCGCAGTCGTGCCGACAGGGCCTCATACGCGCCCGGATCGAGCGGCAGCAGCGGCCACTGCACGAGCGCGCGGCCCAGCTCGAGCGCCGCGCCGACCGGCCGGCGCTCCCTCAGCCGGGCCAGGGCGCGCGCGCCGTGGACCCGGCCGCGGCGATGGCGTCGCGCGAGCCAGAGCCGGGCGTGCTGCGCGCGCGTCAGCCGCTGCTCGTAGGCACGAATCGTCGCCCTGATCTCCCGGGCCATGGCCTGCTGCCGACTCACGCTCTTGGACTCGCCATGCATGCGATAGCCGGCGAGCGGCACGGCGATGCGGCGCAGCGGCACGCCGCGGAAGCGCAGACGGAGCCAGTACTCGTAGTCCATCACGTAATCGAGGTCCTCGCGGAAGGGGCCCGCCTCGCGGTGGACCCGGGCACTCCAGAAGACGCCCGGCTGCGATATCGGGCACCCCAGCAGCCAGGGTGCGAGGCCGCGGCCGGGCAGCTGCGGGAACGGCCAGGAACCGACGCCTTCCTCCCAGCAGCGCACGTCGCCGGAAACCCACTCCGCACCGGCCCTGAACTCCGCGGCGACGGCATGCAGCGCTCCCGGCTCGTAGACGTCGTCACTGTTGAGGTAGGCGTGGATGTCTCCCGTAGCGCGCTCGAACCCCTTGTTGATGGCGTGACTCTGGCCGCGATCCGGCTCGCTCACCCAGTCGCTCAGGTGCGCCTCGTACTTCCGGATGACGTCCCTGCTGCCATCGTCGCTGCCGCCGTCGATAACGAGGTACTCGAGGTTCGGATAACCCTGAAGCAGCACCGAGCGGATGGTCTCCTCGAGGTATTGCGCCTGGTTGTAGGACGGCGTGACCACGGTGATGCGGGGCCAGCCATCGCCCGGTGCCAGGCGATCATCCGGCGCGCCCGCGTGCGGTGCAGCGGCGTGCGGCGCAACGGCGTGCGGCGCAGCGGCGTGCGATGCGGCCTCATGCGATCCGGCCGCGTGCGACCCGCCCGCGTGCGACGCGGCGTCCTCCGTCCACGGCCAGCCGTGCCGCCCCGGCGGCGGTGGGGGCAGCTCACTCATGCTCGGCGATGACGGCGCGGTGGCCGCGCGCGGGGGTGGCACGACCGCGCCGTTCCAGGATGTGATGGTACCAGTCGAGGTACACGGCGCACTGCTGCTCCGCGTCGTACTCGCGCGCCGCCGTGCGGGCGGCATTGCGGCCGAGCTGCAGGCGCAGCGGCTCATCGCGCAGCACGACGGCGATCGCCGCGCCCATGCCCTCCGCATCGGCCCGGGGAACCAGCACTCCGGTGGCCTCGTGGCGGTCGTGTGCCGTCCACTGCGCATCGTTGACCGATCCGGCCGTGCTGCGGACCTGCTCGGCAATGCCGCCCACGGCCGTCGCGATCACCGGCGTGCCGCACGCCATGGCCTCGAGCACCGTGGTAGGGAAGGTATCCGCGTGCGCGGCGTGGACGAGCAGGTCGGCGGCCTGGTAATGGCGCGCGGTATCGTCGGCAGCCTCCTGGAACGGGATGGATCGAATCGCGACCCGCCCCGTCCGGCGCTCGTCGCCGCGGTCGCCCAGCAGGATCAGCGTGAGGTTGCGCTCCAGCAGCTCGGCCGCGATGGCGGCGGCGCGTTCGACCGTCGCCAGGTCCTTGAACGGATTCGTCGCCAGCTCGCTGCCGACGAAGAGCAGGATCGGGTCGTGGCCGGCAATGCCGAGCTCGCGCCGCGCGGCCTGGCGGTCTCCGGTCCTGAACGTGGCGATGTCCACGCCGTTCGGGATGACCCGCAGCTCCTCGATCGCGGGCGCGAGCATCGATGCTTCGACGCGCCGGGCGAGCCATGCCGATGGTACCGCGGCATGGAGCTGCGCGCGCCGATAGATCGCGCGCTTGCGCTGCCAGTTCGCGGCGGTGTCATCGACCTCGACGGCGGGGTAGATCCGGAGGTCCGGGCACGAGCCGCAGCCGGTACGCCAGCGCTCGCACTCGAACGAATGAGCGCAGTGGCCGCTGAGCAGCCAGGCGTCATGCAGCGTGAGCACGACCGGCACCGCGCGCGACAGCTCGGGCAGCACGCGCAGATCGAAGAAACCACCGTGCAGGTTGTGCAGGTGGACGATGTCGGCGGTACGCGCGAGGTTGGCGAGCAGGCGCCGGGTCGCGGGGTAGTGGAAGGACTCGCGGCCGCGCCTGCGGTCGGCAATGCGCAGCGGTCCGACCAGCGCGTGCCGGAGGCGGGTTTGCCAGTCCGCGGGGAACGTGCGGACTCCCGGGCCGGTCGCCGGGCCACGCCCGACGAACAGCGTCGCGTCATGGCCGCGGCTCCGGAATCCGCGGTGCAGCTGCCGGGCGATGCCCTCCGCGCCACCGCCACCCGCGGAAGCGTTCACCTGCGCGATCGCCAGTCGCGGCATCAACCCTGCTCCACCCGCCGCGTCGCGCGCACCGCGATCGTCACCTCGTAGTCGGGATGCCGCTCGTCGAGCTCGCGCGGGCGCAGCTCGTGCGCGGCCATGCCGTGGAGGAACGCGGTGGCCGCGAGCACGTTGCCGTAGGTGTCCAGCTCGACGTCGGCCGCCGCGAACTCCTGCTCGAAGAGCCGGCGTAGCGACTGCGACGTGAACCGCCAGAAGTCGCCCCAGCGATCGGCATCGTGGCGGCTGATCTGCGAGATGCCGGGAGCGGTCACCAGCAGTACTCCCCCGGGCCGGAGCGCGCGCCGCGCCGTCGCGATCGCCGCGGCCGGATCCCAAACGAACGGCAGCACCTGGGTAAGTATGATGCAGTCGAAGGCCGCGTCCGGGATCCCTTCGCCCGTGCACAGGTCACCGACGAGCGTGGCCGCGGGGTTCCCCGGGCGGGCGTGCAGCACGTCCGCGTGGGTGACGCGCTCGCCGCCGAAGCGGTGCGTGTACTCGGCATCGGCCACCTCCAGCACCCGCCCGCGAATGTCGTCGCGATGCGCTGCCAGGAAGCGCTCGATGTAATGGCGGTCGATCGGCAGGCCGCGGTCGAACCCGAAGTACTGGCTGACCGGCGTGACCCGCCGCAGGCTGCCGAGATGCAGCCAGCCCGGCGGTGGCGCGAACCGGCTGCCGTGCGTCATCAGCCCGATCCAGGACCGGACGCGTGCCGGGACGACCCGGTCGGCGAGGCTGCGCGCATTCCTGAGGGCCGAACGCAGCGCGTGACCCGTCCGCGCGCCGGCTCGGCGTTCGTCCCGGCGCCGCAGCTCGCGTACGACCGCCATCACCTCGGACTCCTCCGGCGCGTGCGCTGCGAGATACTCCTCGATCCACTCGAGGTAGGCACGCAGTGCCTCGCGATCCCGACCCGCGGCAATCTCCTGGTTGCAGCACGAGTCGGGGTGCTGGCGGTACTTGTACCAGACCTCGCCCGAGGCGTACAGCGGCCACCGCAGGCAGATCTTGGCGAGCGCGATCCCATCCTCGTGCATACCCCGGAAGGATTCCTCGTAGCCGCCCACGGACTCGAGCACCTCGCGGCGGAATAGCAGGCCGCTCGGCGTGTAGACGTCGTTGCGAAGGAACCGGATGAGCAGCTCCGGGGGGTGCACCAGCGAGTCGGGCGGCCCGCCCAGGGGCTGAACGTAATCCCGGGCGAGATCGGCCGGGTTCCGGGTCCAGCCGTGCCAGACGTGCAGTCGACCGTACACCGCGCCCGCCTCGGGGTGCTGCTGGAGCAGTCGGACCTGGCGGGTCAGCTTCTCCGGAACCCACACATCGTCGCCATCGAGGAACGACACCAGCGCGCCGCGCGCCGCGCGCAGGCCGAGATTGCGCGTCGCACTCATGCCGCGGTTCGCGTGGCCGGGATGCTCCAGGTAGCGGATCCGGTCCGGGTGCTTCTCGGCGTAACTCCGGGCGATCTGGGACGACGCATCGGTGGAGCCGTCGTCGCAGAGCAGCAGCTCCCAGCGCCCGTAGGTCTGGGCCAGCACGCTGTCGATCGCCTCGCCGAGAAAGCGCGCCTCGTCGTGGAAGATCGTGATGACGGAGACGAGCGGCAGTGCGGCTGCCGCGCCGGTCGTAGACCGCGTGGACACCGCTACTCCTCCTCGTCCACGGGCGACGCCGGACCGGGCGCCGCGGATGGGAACGCGGTCACGTCGCGCACGAAGATGGTTCGTCCCCTGGCCCGTTCCAGGATCGCGTACCCGGCAGCGGACGTGCTCCGGGCGACCGCCCGCTGGATGTCGGGCGCCGCCGCATCCTCGAGCACGACGAAGCGGAAGCGACGCGACGCCACCTGCGCCGCCGCCTGGCGTGCATCCTCGACGCCCTTGACGTGGCGCGCGAATCGGGCACCCCAGGCGGGATACATCCAGGAGTCGTCGCTGCCGGCATACAGCACGGAGTCGTGCGCCGCCGCGCTCCGGTCGAGCCGGGCGAAACCCGCGCCCATCTCGGGGTAACGCGCATTGGGCACGTCGATGTAGCGTGCGGGCACGCCCGTCGCCACGAGATGTTGCGCGGATCGACCGAACAGCGCGCCCGTCTCGTTGGTGAGCACGAGTGCCAGCTGCACGAGCGTGATGGCGCAAGCCGCGGCCGTCACCGCCACGTGTGCGCGAGCGTCCCACCGGCGGGCGTGCGACAGTGCCAGGATCGCGAGCGCGGGCACCATCCAGATCATGAATCGCTGGTCCCACTGGATGGGCAGGCGCAGCGCGATCACCGACAGGATCAGGGCCGTGCCGCCCAGGGCGAGCGAGGACAGCACGAACCGGCGCGCTCGCAGCTGGCGCACGGCGGCGAGCGTGCCCAGCACGAGCAACAGCGGGAACAGGTACCCGTAGTGCAGGAAATCGTGCTCGAACACCTGCGGCGTGATGAGCCGCTTGACGGGCAGGTCCCAGAGATAGAACTGCGCGGCCGCGACCAGGTTCTTCAGGCCGAACGTGTAGCTCACCTCGCCGGGCGCGACGCCGACCGGCACCGCGGACCGGCTGAAGTTCTTCCAGTACACGCTGCCCGCCAGCGCGAGCAGGGCGCCCACGGCCAGCGTCCCGAACAGGAGCACCGCGCGGAACGGCAGCCGCCGGCGCGCGCTCATCACCAGTGCAAGGAGCCCCACCGCGCCGAGTACGTTCAGTCCCATCACCTTCGTGGCCGCCGCGACCGCGGTACTGAGCGCGGCCAGTGCGACCGGCACGCCGGTGCGGGTGGTGCCGCTGCCGGCGTGGACGGCGTCGCTGCCGGCCCGGACCATCCAGTAGAACGACGCGATGAGCACCGCGGTGAAGACGAGGTCGTTCTTGGCGGTGGCCGCGCCGACCAGGATCTGTGGCGCGGTCAGCACGAGGGCCACGGCCACGTAGGGCAGCGCGGTGCGGCCGTACTCCAGGCGCGCCAGCTCGAAGGTGCCGACGAGCACGACGACCAGGCCGAGCAGGTTCGGCAGCTCGACGAGGGTGTCGGAGCGACCGAGCAGCGCGATGTGCAGCAGCTGCAGCTCGCCGGCGTTCACCCTGAAGACATGGCGCAGGTCCTGGGTGGGCCACGCGTCCAGGGATCCGTTCTGGATGTAGCTGGCCACCATGGGCATGTGATACGCGAGCACATCCCACACGTGCACCGGACTCACCAGGGCGAACACGAGCAGGGCCGCGAGGACGGCCGCCGCGGTGTACAGCACCAGCCGGCGTACCAGCGAGATATCGGGATCCGCGGTCGTTGGCACGGGTGCGCGCACGCGGCGGCCGCGCAGCCACAGGACGCTGCCCACGAGCACGGCCGCGACGTACAGGAACAGGAACGCGCTGGTCGTGAGCATGCCGGCAGCACCGGCCAGCCGGGCGCTCAGGACCTGGAGCGCGAAGAATACCGGATAGGCAGCGAGCAGCGCCGGTCCGGTCTGGTCCCCGAACCAGCGGCGGGCGAAGCGCACCAGCAGGCCGAAAGCCGCGAGCCAGAGCGCACCGGTCGCACCCGCCGCCAGCAGCTCCGCCATCAGGGGGCCGCCACGGTATCGGGCCCGGCGGACCGGACCGCGGCCGCGTGCTGGCGAGCTGCCAGGCCGAGAAAGATCATCACGCCCAGCCAGAGCGTGGCCTGAAGGCCATCGATGGCCCGGACGTACGGGGGTGCCAGATCGAAGAACGCCCAGCCGGGCGTGAGCAGCGTGACCCACGCGGCGAGCAGCAGCCAGCCGCTCAGCTTGCGCGCGGTGCCGTCGAGGACGTGCGCGCTGCGCACCAGCGCGAGCACGGCGAGCAGCAGGAAGGCATCGTCGTACCTCATGCTATGCGCCCAGAACCGGGTGAAGATCGCGGCGGCGCCGACCAGCAGCCACGGGTCGGCCGACCGCCATTTCCAGATACAGAGCGCTGCGACCGCGAGCAATGACAGCGATACGGGCATCAACGCCGAAGTCGCCCCGGACCTGGCCAGGTAGAGGTGGACGTTGGGCACGCCGGTGAGCAGGGGCACGCGCCCACTGCCGACGGCGAGCCAGTCGCGCAGCAGAGCGAACAGCCCGGCGGGCTGCGCCGCGGCCGCCACCAGGGAAAGCGCCAGATAGGCGGCGCCCGTGATCAGCGCCGGTCGAGCGCGTCCGGCGGCGATCAGGGCGGCAAGCACCAGGGGCAGCGAGAGCGTCGGCTTGACCAGCGAGCACGCGAGCAGGATGCCGCCGAGCGCATCCAGCGACCAGCTCCGCTCGCGGTTGAACACGAGAAACGCTCCGACGGCCGCGAGCGCGGCTGTATGCACGCCGATCTGTCCCAGGAAGAGGGCGTGCTGAAGTGGATATCCGGCGAACGCGAGCCCGGCCACGAACAGGCGCTGCCAGGTCGTCTCGCGCCGGGTGAGCCGCCACAGCAGCAGCGCCAGCACGCCGGCCGCGAGCATGGTGGTGACGGCCCAGAACACGCGCGCGGCGCCGAAATCGAGCCAGCCGAGCAGCGGCCAGAGGATGGCGTGGGAGGCGGGCGGATAGACGGCGCCGTCCACGACACCGTAGACCGGACTCCCGGAGAACCACTGGATCACCTCGTTGTGCCGGTACTTCAGGTCCCAGGCGGACCACTCCTCGATGTCGCGCACGAGCCGCGGCAGCGCGTAGGCGAGCCGGCCGCGGGCGTCGACCGCCAGGTAGGCCACTCCCAGGGGCACCAGGATGCTGCGCAGCGGCCAGATGGTGGCCTGCTGCGGGGGCGCTGACGGCGCATCAGTCGACCACGACATGCTTCTCGAACTCGCGGCGGTACTGCGCCCAGCGCGCCGGATCCAGGCGACCATCCTCGAAGCAGTCCGCTGCGGCATACGCCATGGCGAGCGCGTGGTGCGTGTTGTCGTGCGCGAACAGGCCCTGCCGGCCGAAGCTGAGCAGGTTCGGCATCGACGCGGCCCAGTGATCGAGCGCGGCGAACGGCGCCGCGAACCCGCGCGTGTAGATCGGGTAGGCGTGTCGCAGGCGGCGCACCTGCACGGTGAGCGGCGACGCCGGCAGCGCCAGATCGGCACGCTCGAGATCGGCGGCGACGAGTCGCGCCAGCGCCGCGTCGTCCATGGACCAGTACGCATCATCGGACGAGCACGGCAGCTCGGCGCAGATCACCGTGCGCCCCGCGGGCTGCGTCCGGCCGGCGTAGTTCTTCGGCTCGGACAGGCGGGTGATGGCGACGTCGGCACCGGGAAAGTAATGCGCGTCGTACTCGGTGAACCGGTCCACGGACAGCTCGAGGTAGACCAGCAGCATGGCCCGGAAGTCGAGCGCGGCCGCCGCCGCCGACACGGCCTCAGGCGCGGCCGGCGTCGTCATGCGGGCCAGCAGCGTGAGCGGGATCGTGGACCAGACGTGATCGGCCGTGAGTCGCATCGTCTGCCCGCCGCTGTCGCCGACCAGCGTCCACGGCTCACCCGCGGCCGCGGGCGCTGCGGCCTGCTTCACGGTCGTTCCCATCAGCAGCTCGGCACCGGCGGCGCGCGCCGCAGCGGCATACGCTTCGCTGATCTGCCCGAACCCGCGTTGCGGGTAATAGAACCGTCCGGCCCCCGGTACGCGCAGACCCGGCACCTGAGCGAGCACCTTGCGCACCAGCTTGGCGGGGGAGTTCGCGGCGACCCGCCGCTGCGCCTGCTCGGCCGCCATGTCCTCCGGTTCCAGCCCCCAGATCTTGCGAGCATACGGGAAATAGAACGAGTCGCAGATGGTCGGCCCGAGACGGGCCTGGAGCACCGCGCCGAAGCTGTCCGCCGCGGGCGCCCTGCGACGTACGACGCGGCTCAACGCGTCGATCGCGGCGCCGCGCATGAAGCTGCGGTCGAGATGCAGCAGCAGGTCGAGAGGCTGCAACGGGAAGTGCACCCAGCGGCCGCGCAGCCGGATGCGGCCGTGCCGCCGGCGCTCCACCAGCTCGTCGCCGAGGAACCGGCGAATGTCCTCCAGGATCGCCGGTTCGGTAGCGGGGTGCAGGCGATGGCTGCCGAAATCCACGAAGTGGTCGCCGATCCGGAAGCTGCCCGCGTTGCCCCCGACGCGATCCGCCCGCTCCAGGACCGTGACCCGCGCGCGGTCCAGCGCACGGAGGCGGTAGGCTGCCCCGAGACCCGCCGGGCCCGCTCCCAGTATGACGACATGCGGCAGATTCATCGGTTCAGTTCGCAATCGTGACTTCAACAGGATCGGAGCCCGGGCCGTCCGGCCGCGAGCCGGCGCGCCCCAGGTCGGGGCGCAGCACCCAGCCGAGCAGGCCGCCGAGCAGGGCACCGCCGATGACGACGGCGTTCCAGGCGAGCGACGCCACCGCCCCGAATGCGGCCGGCACCCCGAACGGCACGAGCAGCGCGGCGAGCGCGGCGTCGCGCACGCCGAGCCCGCCCAGCGAGACGGGCAGCATGGCGACCACCTTCGCAAGCGGCCAGGCGACGAACCACGCCCAGAGCGGAGCGTGCGCTCCGACGGCACTGCCCAGGCGGGCACTGATCACGATGAACAGGGCCTGCATGGTGAGCGACAGCGCGATCGCTGCCAGTGCGGGAGCCGGGCGCCGCGAGATGTGTCGCAGGGCGACCAGCATACGGCGCGCCCGCCGTCGCACGCGGCCGGGCAGATGTGCGAGCAGCGGACGCAGCACCCACGGCACCGTGAACGTGGCGCCGGCCAGCACCAGGAAGCCCAGCACTCCCGCGACCGGGAGCGCGCGTCCGGTGAGCTCGACTCCGGCGACGACCGCCCCGGCCGTGATCAGCAGTCCGAGCGAAGCGAAATCGATGAGCCGGTCCGCGACGCTGCCCAGGACCACCGCCTCCGGGCGGCCGAGCGAGCGCGCGGCCAGCGTCGCGCGCACCACGTCGCCGCCCACGACCGTGGGCAGAAACAGGTTCGCGAACAGGCCGGCGCCGTAACACGCACCCGTGGCCCGCGCGCCCAGCGCGCCGCCGCCGAGACTCGCCGTGATCAGCGTGCGCCACTTGATCGCGCCCAGGGTGTGGCCCGCGACGAAGCCGGCGAGGGCCGTGAGATAGAGGGTGAGCGTGAGTCGGGACGCCGCCGTCCGCACCTGGTCCCAGGGCAGCACCACGAGCAGCAGCGTCAGCACGCCGGCACTGACCAGCACCCGCAGCGCCAGTTTCACCAGGCGACGCTGCAGCGATTGCGGTGGCGCCGCCTCCGACCTGCTCATGGTCGTCTGGCAATGCGTGCGTTCTGGTCCGCAAGCAGGCCGACGGCCCAGACGACCAGCGCCCCGAGCAGCCCCAGCAGCGCACTCTCGGAGATGTTCTGGAGCGTGAGATCGTACAGGAACTTCGCCATGCCGAGCGACGCCATCAGCAGGCCGAGCGGAATGAAGACGCGCAGCGGATTGAAGAAGACCGTGATGCGCAGCACCAGCAGCAGGAACTCGTAGGCATGACCCGGGCGGATCTTGGACTGGCCGAGACGCGCGTGGTAATCGATCGGCACGTACGCCACCTCGTGCTCGTCCGATGAGGCCGCCAGCGTGATCGTCGTGGTGAACGAGAAGCCGGAGGGCAGCAGATGGCGATAGCGCTCCACCAGCTCGCGGCGGATCAGCCGCAACCCCGAGTTGAGATCCGGGATGGTGCGCTCGGCCAGGTAGCTCGCCAGTCGCGTCAGAAACCACTTCGCGGGACGACGCGCCAGCGGGATGCTGCGGTTCGCGGTGACGCGGGCGCCCACGACCATGTCGTACGCATCCGCGAGCTCGAGCAGCCGCGGTATCGCGGTCGCCGGATAGGTGCCGTCCGCGTCGATGATCAGGATCCAGTCGTGGCTCGCGGCGCTCACGCCGCGCTTCAGCGCTGCGCCATAACCGCGATTGCGACGGTTGCGCAGCACGCGCACGCCCTCCGCCAGGGCGGCGGCGCCGGTGTCGTCAGTCGAGCCATCATCGACCACGATGATCTCGAAGACCCAGCCGCTCTGGCCCATGACCCGCGCGATCTCGCGGATCTGCGCCGCGACGTGAGCCCCCTCGTTGTACGCGGGCACGATCACCGACACGGCGTGCTCGAGCGAGCGCCGCGGCGACTCGTCTTCCGCCTGCGCGATGCTGTGCCGGGGAGCGTCGGCTTCAGGCAGGGAGCTCACTGGGCGCATCGTCGCTCACCTGACGGGTTGGGAGGGCGCCTCGGTCGAGTCCTGCCACGAGCAGCAGGAAGGCGGCCAGGTAATCCAGAGAATGCTCAAAATAATGGGCGGCCACCATACCGCCAAGTCCCTGCTGGGACTGGCCATGGGCCATTACATCGCCGCTGAGCGTGACGACGGCGAGGTAGCCGGGAATCAGCAGGAAGAGCAGCCCGAAGACGATCGGCAGCGGCGGACGCAGCGCGGCCGCCGCCGGGACCGCGTCGTGGCCGGGTCGATGACCGGCCAGCAGGACGGCCAGGCCGAGCAGCAGGGTAACGGGTGCGTGCGTCAGGATCTCGCGCGCCTGGTGGCCGGTGTAGCGCACATCGCTGAACACATCGCCGGAGATGCCGAACACGAGAGTGAGCCCGAGGAAGAATCCCCACGCAGCGATCATCCAGAACCGGCTCGGGCGCAGCACCGCCGCTCCGGTGATGCGCGCCGCCACGACCGGAGCGAGCGCCGCCGCGGAACCGAACCAGAGCGTGCTCAGCCAGTGGAATCGCCAGTGCGATCCGTACTCCGACAGCTCGTCACGCGTGCGGTACTGCAGGAGATCCAGCAGCGCGGAGCGAACCCCATCCGGCAGCGCGGTCGCGATGAACGCGATCGTGCCGAGCGCCGCCGCCGCCGCCAGCGGCAGCCACGCACCGATGCGCCGGCGGCGGCCGCCGACGTGCACCGTGGGCGGCGACGCGGCGGCGGAAACCGACAGCAGGAAGAGCACGTACGCGACGACGGTAGGGATCTCGCGCAGAAAATGCGCGAAGTAGAAAATCGTACCGCCCAGGGTATGGCGGCCGCTCTCGTGCACGGTGACGTTCCAGAGCGCGAGCGTGCCGTGATCGAGTGCGAGCCACAGGTAGCATGCCGCGAGCACGGCCGCGGGCACGGCCAGGCAGAGGGTACGCAGGCGGCGCAGGCGAAGCGGATCGGCCGCGCGCGGCGGTACGGTCGGCGCTCTCGTCATCACCGGGGACGTCGGATCAGCCACTGGCCGAAGCCGCTCAGCATGCCGGCGAGGTAGACGAGCTGGCCGGCCGCGCGGCGCGGGTCCGTGAGCGCGTGGCGGAGGAAGCGAATGCCGCGCTGCGCGACATCGTGGCGCAGACGGCCGAGCATGTAGCGGTCGCGCAGGTCGATGTGCTTGGCGTAGAACGCGCCCTGTCCGCGCCCGTACGTCCAGCGGAGCGGCAGGTAGTCCCGGCCGGTCCGCCAGGCGCGGTGCACGACGGCCGCCTGGGGCGCGTAGTGAATGCGGAACCCGGCCTCGAGCAGGCGATGCGCGAAGTCGTTGTCCTCGGCGGTCGGGAACGGGGCCCCGCCCCCGAGTCGCTCATCGAAGTCGCCGATGCGGTCGATCAGCGAGCGGTGCAGCATCATGTTGTTCGTGTAGAGCACGTCGGCCGCGATCCGGCCGGCGTGGATGACGGGCTCATCGCTGTCGATGGTGGATGGCACGAAGCCATCCGCGGTCGCGGGCTGCTCGGCCAGCACCCGCCCGGTCACGACGGCGCCCGGGCCGGCCGACTCGGCCGCCCGCAGCAGCGCCTCCAGCCAGTCGGGCTGGACGCGCACGTCGTCATCGATGAGCGCCATGTACGCGTGTCGCGCCATGCTGATCCCGAGGTTCCGCGCGCGGCTCACCCCCGGCACTCGCGACCACGTGTATCGCACGTCGGATCGCTTCGAGGTGAGCGCCGCGAGCCGCTCGTTTCGCTCGTCGCTCTGATCCACCACGATGATCTCCGCCGGCGTGGCCGCACCGGCCAGCACGGAATCGACCGTCTCGGCCAGCAGCTGCGCGCGGTTGCGGGACGGGATGATGACGGATGCGTCCAGGCGGGGGCGCGCGTCCCGATCGTCCCGGGGCACGACGATGTCATTCATGAGCCACGCTCGCGCACCTGTTCGCCGCACCGCCGGGCGATGTCCCGCGCGGCGGCGCGCGCCTGCAGGTATCGCCAGGGCGCGGCCGCGATGCCGCGCACCTCGCTGAGGACCAGAGCGCGCGGCACCCGGCCCGGCCGCAGCAGTCGTGCGCCCTGCTGTGCGATGCCGCGCAACCCGACCAGAGCGAGCACCCACGAGGCGCGCGGGAACGACGTCATGCTGCGCAGCAGGAAGGCGTACCCACCGCTGCCCCAGCCGGCGACCTGGCGACGCAGCCCTTCATAGTCGCGGCGGTGGCGGTGCCGTACGATCGCGCGCGGCTCGTAGGCCATGGCGTAGCCATGGGCCATGACCCGGAACAGCATCTCGGTGTCGCCGCCGCCGTTCGTCGGCGTACCGACGTCGAGGGCGGGATCGAAGCGGCCCGTGGTCTCGAAGACGACGCGCCGGAACGCCATGTTGGCGCCGCTGCCGTGCGGCGCCAACAGCGCGTAATGCCACATGCCGCGCACGCCCCAGTCGGGACCGGGCCGGATCGTGATGGGTGTGAAGCCGCCCGAAAGACCGCCGTACTCCTCGAACATGATCTGGGCCGGCGTCTCCAGCTCCAGTGGGATCACCAGTCCGGCCACGGCCATCACCTGCGGGTCGGCCTGGAACGCCTCGGCGAGTCGGCGCGCCCAGCTCGGCTCCACCCGCGCATCATCATCGGTGAATGCCAGGATCTCGCCGGACGCTTCCAGCAGCGCCCGGTTGCGCGCCCAGTTGAGACCCGGGCGCAACTCGAGCAGCCGTCGCACGCGCGGCCGTGCCGCGCACACGGCGGCGGTTCCGTCATCGCGCGGCGCATTGTCGACCACGAGGATCTCGAGGTCGGGGTAATCCAGCCGCAGCAGTGCATCGAGGCACCCGGCCAGGTCGTCGGGCCGGTCGCGCGTGCAGACCGCCACCGTCATGGTCGGGAGCGGAGCCGCTTCGGCGGCATCGGGCGTATCAGCACCCGGACTCGCGGCCGCGCCAGCGTCGATATCCGGCAGGCGGTCACCGATCCCTTCGCGCACCGCGCGGCGAATCTCGGCGACGGTACACGTGCCGTCGTGAATCGCGACGTCGACGACCCCGATGGGTGTCTCGTGCAGCCGGATCAGCGCCCGGCCGGCGTCGTAGCCGTCCAGGCCGGCCAGGTCGTGCAGTGGCCGCGCGAGGTCGATGTCGAGCACGCGCATCCGCTCCGGTGAGCTTCGCCCGGGCCGCCTCATGCGCGCACCCTCAGGCCAGCTGTCGGCGCAACAGCCGCGCGACCGCGTCGCCATCGCCGGCGGGCGCGTCGATGCGCGGCAGCAGGAACACGTCGCTGCCCGGCCTCACGTGCCGGAAGATGCAGGAGCACGCGTACCGGAAGCCGGCGCCGCGCACGGCGGCCACCGCGCTGTCGTCGTAAAGGCCGTACGGATAAGCGAAGCCGGCGACCTCGTGGCCGGTCCACGCCTCCAGGTCGCGCTTGCTGCGCTCGATCTCGCCGCGCTGCAGGTGCGGCGGCTGCGAGGGCAGCGCCGGGTGGGTGACCGTGTGGGCGCCGATCTCCACGCGGCCGCGCCGGTCGAGGGCGGCCACTTCGCCGGGGTCCATTGCCCGCCGTGCGGGGCGGACGCTGCGGTCGCTCGCCGCCCACGTCGCGAGCGCATCGATCGCGCGGTCGCGCTCATCCGGCGGGAGTGGCTGAAGCGCCTCGTACGCCTGGCGGAACGCCGCGTGCCGCGGGCTCGGGGCCACGGGGTCGAGCAGCCGCCAGCCGGGCGAGCGCGCGGGTGCGGGGCGATCCGGGCCCGCCGCCGTATCGATGACACGGCGCAGCGTGGTGGCGCCCAGGTCGAGGTCGAGCGTGGCGGGCAGCTGCGGCGTGTCGAGAAAGATGCGCTCCAGCTCGTCCCACCAGAACTCGCGATCGCGTCCCGCGCGGCCGGTCGTCACGAAAATCGTTGCGGGCACGTCGTAGCGCGCGAGCAGCGGCTCCGCCACTTCCACGTTGTCGGCGTAGCCATCGTCGAAGGTGATGCAGATCGACCGGTCGGGCAGCGCGTTCCGGCCCACCGCGTCGGCGAATGCGCCCGCACTGAGCGGCCGGCCGGCCGCGCCGATGGCCTGCAGGTGCTCCTCGAAGGCGGCGGGCGAGACGCACAGTCCGTAGGGATCGCAGGTGTCGGCCGCAATGCGGTGGTACAGCAGGATGATGCCACGGCCGCCGGGGTGAACGAGGCGATCAGCCGTTCGCAGAGCCCGGTGACCCAGACGCCTGATCACGCCGAGCCACCCCGCTTTCGCGCCCGCAGCGTGATCAGCATCTCGTAGTCCGGATCGTGGTAGTCGAGCTCCGCCCGGGTCAGCTCACCGCGGCCGAGGCCGTACAGAAATGCCGTCGAGGTCAGCACGTTGCCGAACGTCTCGACCTCGATCTCCTCGGGCGCGAAGTGCTCCTCGAACAGCAGCCGCGCGGAGCGCGCCGTGAAGCTCCAGCACCAGTAGTTGCCCCAGGACTCCGAGTCCTGCCGGTTGACGGGCGTGATGCCCGGGAGCGTCACCAGCGCGACGCCGCCGGGGCGAAGGATGCGGTGCACGGTGCCGATCGCGGCACGCAGATCATAGATCAGCTGGAGCGTCTGCGTCAGGATCACGCAGTCGAACGCGTCCGATGGTATGTGCGGCGCATCGGTGAGGTCGCCCACGAACGTGGCGCGCGGATGCTCTCCCTGGCGGTACTCGAGCACGTCGATCCGGTCCACCCGGTCGCCGCCGAACCACTTCGCGTACACGTCCTCGGCGATCTCCATGACCCGGCCGCGCACGTCCTGCCGGTGGCGCTCGAGGAAGCCGGTTACGAAATAGCGATCGACCGGGCCGCCCCGGTCATCACCCCAGTCCCGGCTGATCGGGGTCAGCCGCCGCAGGCTGCCGAAACGCACCAGGCCGACCGGAGGAATGTCGTCCGCCGTCTCCCACCGGCTGCGCAGCCAGCGTCGCACCGGGGGTAGCGTCGCCCGGAACATCACGTCGGCCGCCAGCCTTCGTGCCCGTGTCAGGAGGTACATCGTGGTCCGTGGTTCGGTGACGTCCGCTTCGCTGCGCGGCACCGCGCGGCTGCGTTGTCTCGGTTTTGCCGGAAGCGAGGGCTCATGCGGCGGCGGGCGCAACCGGCAGCAGGCGCCGTCGAGCGATGCCGTGATGACGAGCCGAGCGCCGCTGAGCCACCGCGAACGTCAGCCATGATCGATGCTGCAACGCTATCAC
>DATHVV010000150.1:0-12404 GCA_035461105.1 Longimicrobiales bacterium
CCCGCCTCGGCACGCGTCCACGAGCCGCCCCACTGCCCTTCGACGAAATACAGCCTGCCGAACACGATCCGGGCATCGCCCGCGAGGACGCGGTTGTACGCGTCGCCGTCGAGCACGGTGCGGTCGGTGAACGTGACCCCGGCCTGCGAGTTGGAGCCGAGGTCGCGCCGCACCCGCGTCACGTTGAACAGCGCTTCGCGGCCCTCGGCGTCGACATCCTCGTCGACCGCGCTCAGGTGGGCGACCGAGAACCGGCCGAATTTGCCGGTCAGCTTGGCGCCCGCGATCGGGTCGACGATGCGGCGCGTGTACACCAGCTGGCCGGGCGTCGCGAAGAGCTCGATCCCTTCCAGGAAAAACGGCCGCTTCTCCGCGAAGAACAGCGCGAACCGCTCGTTGATCGTCACCTGGCCGGCATCGGCTTCGACCTGGCTGAAGTCCGGGTTGATCGTCGCATCGAGCGACAGGTTCGTGAAGCCGACGCGCAGGTTCGCGCCCACGTCGGGCTCCACGTCGCCCCGCTCGAACCGGCTCGCCGCGAAGTCGCGCGCGCCCGGCGCGTTGACCGTCAGGAACGGCTGCGCCTCGATGACCACGCCGCGCTCCAGGTCGTGGAGCCCGTCGATGGCGCCGGCCTGCACCAGGTAGCTGGCGCTCGCGCGCCGTACGTCGGTCCAGGTGTCCGTGTAGCCGGTGCGCTGCACGTGCCGCTCGACCTGCAGACCCCAGCGCTGCGGCCCGGAGCCGGGAAAGCGCAGGCTCTTGAACGGGATCCGCACTTCGACCACGTACCCTTCCGCGGTCAGCCGGCCGCGCGAGTCGAAGTGGAAGTCGGGGCTGGTGTCGACGTTGCCACCGAACGTCCGGCCGGCCGAGCCGGCCCCCTCGGTGCGCACCCCGTCCTGCTGCACCCCCAGCGGGTTGACCGCGAAGAAGAAGGCCCGGCGCCGGTCGTCGAACGTGTCGAGATAGATCGTGACCCGGTCGTCGCTGCCGATGTTGTCGCGGTCCGCCTGCGTCGCGCGCACCGAGCCGGGCTGCGAGTCGTAGGCCCGGATCCCGAAATGGATCGCCTGCGGCGAATACCAGACCAGCACCTCGGTACGCTCGACCGCCGGCCGGCCGTCGATCGGCTCGTACTGCCGGAAGTCGGTGAGCCGAGCCGCCTGCTCCCAGACCGGCTCGTCCAGGCTGCCGTCGATCCTGACCTCCGCCTCGAGGCGCGGGATCGTCACCGCATCCCGCGGTGCCTGTGCGGGAGCCGCCAGCGCCGTCATTACCGTGAACAGCAACGCGTTCATCGCGATCTCGGTGCGAGGTTCGGGGTAGCTCGCAGAAGCTATCGGGCGCGCCGGTGCCGCTCAAGCCGTCGGCCGGCGTGGCTTCGCGCCGCGGCCGGCCCGCGGCCATTGACGCGGAGCCGGCCGGCCCGTCCTTTCCGCAGGTGACCACCAGAAAGGCTGGACCGTGAACCCGAGTCTCGAGGGACCGCCCGCAGGCAGTCCGGCGCGCGCGCCCGGCGTGGATTTCATCCGCTCCATGATCGCGGAGGACCTCGCGGCCGGCCGCTTCGACGGTCGGGTCGTGACCCGCTTCCCCCCGGAGCCGAACGGCTTCCTGCACATCGGCCACGCGAAGTCGATCGCGCTGAATTTCGGCATTGCGCGCGAGTTCGGACGGGGGCCGTGCCACCTCCGCTTCGACGACACGAACCCGGAGACCGAGGACATCCGCTTCGTCGAGGCGATCACCGAGGACCTGCGCTGGCTCGGCTACGATCCCGGCGAGCACATCTACTTCGCGTCCGACTACTTCGAGCCGATGTACCGGTTCGGCGAGGAGCTGATTTCGAAGGGGCTGGCCTACGTGGACAGCTCCACCGAGGACGAGATCCGGGAGGCCCGCGGCACCGTCACCGAGCCCGGCTACCCCACCCGGTACCGGGACCGCAGCGTTGAGGAGAACCTGGACCTCTTCCGCCGCATGCGCGCAGGCGAGTTCGCCGACGGCGCGCACGTGCTCCGCGGCCGGATCGACCTGGCAGCGCCCAACATGCTCATGCGCGACCCGATCCTGTACCGGATCCGGCACGCCGAGCACTACCGGCAGGGCGACGACTGGTGCATCTACCCGCTCTACGACTACGCCCACCCCATCGAGGATGCGCTCGAGTGCATCACGCACTCGCTCTGCACGCTCGAGTTCGAGAACAACCGCGAGCTCTACGACTGGGTCGTCAGCAACATCACCGTGCCCTGCCGCCCCTACCAGACCGAGTTCGCCCGGCTCGCGCTCGACTACACGGTCATGAGCAAGCGCAAGTTCCTCGAGCTGGTGAACGGCGGCCTGGTCAGCGGCTGGGATGATCCCCGCATGCCGACCATCGCCGGACTGCGCCGGCGCGGCGTCACGCCCGAGTCGATCCGTGCGCTCACCGAGCTGGTCGGCGTCAGCAAGGCGAACACCCGCGTCGACATCGGCAAGCTCGAGTACGCGATCCGCGACGACCTGAACCGGCGGGTGCCGCGCCTGCTCTGCGTGCCGCACCCGCTGCGCGTCGTCATCACCAACTGGGAGCCGGGCCGCGTCGATGAGATCGAGGCGCCGCTCTACCCGCACGACGTACCCCTCGAGGGATCGCGCACCCTGCCGTTCAGCGGCGAGCTGTTCATCGATCGCGACGACTTCCGCGAAGACCCGCCCAGGGGGTTCCACCGGCTCGCGCCCGGACGCGAGGTGCGGCTCCGCTACGCGTTCGTGATCCGCTGCGACCAGGTCGTGAAGAACGACGCCGGCGACATCGTCGAGCTGCGCTGCAGCTACGACCCCGCGACGCGCGGCGGAGCCGCGGCCCCGGGACGCGGCGTGAAGGGCACGATCCAGTGGGTCTCCGCCGCGCAGGCGCTGACCTGCGAGCTGCGTCTCTACGACCGCCTGCTGACGGTCGCCGACGTCGACGCCGCCGCCGCCGAGAGCGGCCGCGACTGGAAGGAGTACCTCAACCCGGAATCCCTCGTCGTCATGAGCGACGCGCGCGTCGAACCGTTCGTGCGCGACCCCGCCGCCGGTGAGCGCTTCCAGTTCGAGCGCGTCGGCTATTTCTGCGTCGATCCCGACTCGCGCCCCGAGACGCCCGTATTCAACCGCACGGTCACGCTGAAGGACTCCTATCGGGAAGACAGGGATAGGGATAGGGATAGGGATAGGGGGGCGAAGGTCAGGACTGAGGCCGCGGCGGCGCCTCCGGCGCCGCCGCCGCGGGCGGAGGAGCTGGAGCGCGAGCGGCGGGCGCTGATCGAGCGCGGCATCGACGCGCAGCAGGCGGATGTGCTCACCCGCGAGGCGGCGACCGCTTGGCTGTACCGCGAGACGAGCGCAGCCGGCGCCGACGCCCTGCTGGCCGCGAACTGGATCGTGAACGAGCTGCCCCGCGTGCGCGCCGAGCGGGCGCTCGACGCGCTGCCTTTCGGACCGCGCGAGCTCGCCGGCCTGCTGCGCCTGGTCGCGAGCGGACAGATCACAACCGCGGCCGCTCGCGAAGTCCTCGCCGAGCTGGCCGAGCGGGGCGGTGAGCCCGCCGCCATCGTGGCCGCGCGCGGCCTGCTCCAGCTCTCCGACGAGAGCGCGCTCGGCGCCATCATCGACGAGATCCTCGCGGCCAACCCGGAAAAGGCCGCCCAGTACCGCGCCGGGCGCACCGGCCTGCTCGGCTTCTTCATGGGCCAGGTCATGAAGCGCACGGGCGGTCGCGCGAACCCGGAGCGGGTGCAGCACCTGCTCGCGGCACGGCTCGACTAACGCGCCGAAGTCGGCCCGGGCTCACCCCGGGCCGGCCCGGACCATCTCCTGATCCGCCGCGCCCACACCTGATCCGCCATCGGCGCGACCCGTCCCGCGCTCGTCCCCGCCCCATTGCCCTGGCCCCGCCCGGCCCGCATCTATTCCCACAGAACCTTAGGCAATAAACCACGGGGCGACCATGCAACCGGCCCAGCTGATCCGCGGCACGCTGGATGTGCTGATCCTGAAGACGCTGGTGGCGGCGCCGCAGCACGGCTACGGCGTCGCATCGCTGATCGAGGAGCGTACGTCGGGGGCGCTGCAGATCGATGATGGTGCGCTGTACCAGTCGCTGCACCGGATGGAGGAGCGCGGCTGGGTGGAATCGGAGTGGGGCCACGCGGAGAGCGGCAAGCGGGCGCGGTTCTACCGGCTGACTCCGCCGGGGCGCAAGCGGCTGAAGCAGGGGACGGCGGAGTGGGTGCGGTACGTGGAAGCGGTGTTCAAGGTGCTCGAGCCGGGGACGGCGACGTGAGCTGGTCACGGATCTGGCCGTACCGCAGCCGGCGTCGGGTGCGGTCGGAGGTGGACGAGGAGCTGAGCTATCACCTGGCGCGGCGGGTGGAGGCGCTGCGGCGGCAGGGGTACAGCGCGGCGGAAGCGGAGCAGGAGGCGCTGCGTCGGTTCGGGGACGTGCGGCGGACGCGTGCGGTGTGCGTGGCCGCGGACGAGCGGCGGGAGGGTCGCATGAAGCGTCGGGACTGGTGGCACGAGGTGTGGGGCGACGCCCGGATCGGGCTGCGCGTGCTCGGGCGGCGTCCGGGGTTCGCGGTGGCGGCGACGGCCACGCTCGCACTCGCGATCGGGACGGCCACGGCGATGTACAGCGTCGCGGATCACGTGCTGTTCCGATCGCTGCCGTTCGAGGCGCCGGAGCGTGCGGTGACGTTGTGGGAGTACGACACGCGGGAGGGCGCGGAACGGGAGGTCGCGCCCGGCAACTTCCTGGACTGGCGCCGGCGCGTGACGCGTCTCGAGCGGCTCGCGCTGGCCGAGCCGACGGGAGCGGACCTCACGGGGGCAGGGACCCCGGAGGCGCTGCGCGGTTGGGCGGTAACGGTGGACTGGTTCGCGGCGGTCGGTGTGAAGCCGCTGCTCGGCCGGACGTTCAATGCGGACGACTACCAGGCGGATCTCGGGGCGGTCGTGCTCTCCTACGAGCTGTGGCAGCGTCGGTTCGGCGGTGATGCGTCGATCGTGGGCCGCACGATCCAGCTCGAGCGTTCCGCGGTGCCGGTGGTCGGGGTGCTGCGACCGCACCTGCAGTATCCAACGCAGGATGCGGAGATCTGGCTGCCGAAGCGGTTCCGGCCGGGCGAGGTGGAGGATCGACGCTCGGACTACATGCTGGTGGTCGGACGGCTTTCGGACGGTACCACGCTCGGGCAGGCGCGCGAGGAGCTGGCCGCGGTCGCCCGCTGGCAGTCCGAGGAGTACCCGGTCACGAACAGCAACTACGCGATCGTCGCCCGGCCACTGCCGGAGCAGCTGCTGGGGAGCGCGCGGCCCGCGCTGCTGCTGCTGCTCGGCGCGGTCGGGTTCGTGCTGCTCATCGCGTGTGCGAACGTGTCCGGGCTGCTGCTCGCGCGCGGCGCCGACCGGGAGCGCGAGCTGGCGGTGCGCGGCGCGCTCGGCTGCGGCCGCGCGCGGCTGGTGCGGCAGCTGCTGACGGAGAGCGCGGTACTGGCGGCGCTGAGCGGGCTCGCGGGGCTGGCGCTGGCGGCCGCGCTGGTTGGAATGCTGCCGCGGCTCGCGCCCGCCGGCCTGCCGCGCATCGAGGCGGTCGCGCTGGACCTGCGCATCGCCGGCGCGGCCGTGCTGCTCACCATGGCGGCGGCCGTGCTGTTCGGGGTGATGCCGGCACTGCGGGCCTCGCGCACCGACCTGATGATGCCGCTGCGCGCGGCGCGCACGCTCCGGCCGGGACAGGGGCTGCGCCGGGGGCTGGTGATCGGCGAGCTCGCGCTGGCGCTCATCCTGGTGACCGGCGCCGGCTTGCTGGCGCGCAGCTTCGTGCGCCTGCTCGACAACGAACTGGGCTTCGATCCCGAGCGGCGCGCGACGCTGCAGGTGTTCATCTGGGACCTGAACCCGACGTCCGAAGAGCGCGTGCTCGTCGTGCGCCGGCTGCTCGAGCGCTTCGAGGCCGTGCCCGGCGTGCTCTCCGCGGCCGCCGTATCCGCGTTGCCCCTGCATCCCCACCAGATCACGTCGCAGACGCAGCTGCTGCCGCTCGGCGAGCCGGATCCATTACCGGGCAGCGAGCGCATCGTCCAGGTGACGGTGGCGACGCCGGGATACCTGCGCACGCTGGCGATCCCGCTGCGGCGAGGTCGCCCGTTCAGCGATGCCGACGACGCCCGCGCCACCCGCGTGATCCTGGTGAACGAGACGCTCGCGCGCGCGTTCTTCGGCAGCGAGGATCCGGTCGGCCGGCGGGTGCGTACCGGTCCTCCGGGCTCGCAGGTGGAGCGGGAGATCGTGGGCGTGGTGGGCGACGTGCGCGCGGGCGGGTTCGAGAGCCCGCCTGCCCCCGAGCTCTACGTGCCGCACGCGCAATCGGGTACGGGCAGCCTCACCTTCGTGGTTCACACGCGCGGGCGCGCCGGGCTGGTGATGACGGCGCTGCGGGATGCACTCTGGGCGGAGGAGCCGGAGCAGAGCATCTACCACGAGGCCACGCTCGAGGAGCTGCTCGCCGGCACGCTGGCCGCCCGCCGCTTCCATCTGCTCCTCCTCGCCGCCTTCTCGCTGCTCTCCTTCGCGCTCGCCGCGCTCGGCACTTACGCGCTGATCAGCTACGCCACCCGGCTGCGCTTCCCGGAGATCGGCGTGCGCATGGCGCTGGGCGCCCGCTCCGGCGAGATCGCGCGCATGATCGTGGCCGAGGGGGTCGGGCTGGCCCTGCCCGGGATCGCGCTCGGCGTGCTCGGATCGCTGCTGCTGACGCGCCTGCTGGCCGGCATGCTCTACGGTGTGAGCGCGACCGACCCGCTGACGCTCGTGCAGGTGTGCGCCGCCATCCTCGCGGTGGCCGCGACGGCTGCCTACCTGCCCGCGCGGCGCGCCGCGCGCCTGGATCCGGCCCGTACGCTGCGCGCCGACGGCTGAGCGGGCGGCAGCCGGCCGCGGCGGCCCGGCTCGTGCGGCGCGAGGGCCCGGACGCCACTGCGGAGCGAATCGATGAAGGCCCTGCCGCTCGAGATCGAACGCAAGTACCTGCTCTCGGGGATGCCGCGCCTGCCCAGGCCGCATCGCCGGCTGCGCGTGGAGCAGGGCTACGTCCCGGGGAAAGCGCTGCGCGAGCGGGTGCGCCGGGTCCGCGAAGGCGCGGAGACGCGCTACTACCGGACCATGAAGTTCGGCCGCGGCGTGAGCCGCACCGAGATCGAGGAGGAGACCACGGCCGCGGTGTTCCGCGCGCTCTGGCGGGTGACCCTCGGCAAGCGCGTGCGCAAGCGCCGCTACGTGGTGCCGGACGGAGCGCGCTGCTGGGAGATCGATCGCTTCGCGGACCGCAACCTGGTGCTGGCCGAGATCGAGCTGGAGCGGGCCGACGAGGAGGTGCGCTTCCCGGACTGGCTCGGTCACTACATCGTGCGCGAGGTGACCGACGAGCCGGCCTACGGCAACTATCGGCTGGCGCGCTGAGCGCGCCGGCTCCCGGGCAGCACCCGGCGGGACAGGACCGCGGCTGGTCGGCCGGCGCAGCCGGTCGCTCCCGTTACAGCGCCGGTGGCGGGCCGAGCACGTCGGCGATCTCGAGGGTGCGGATCTCGCCCAGCTCGAGCGCGCGCACCTGCGGCTCGATGATGCGGCGGTCGCCGACCAGGAAGATGCTCAGGTTGTCGGGATCGATGTATGCGCGCGCGACGCGCTCGACGTCGGCGTGGGTGACCGACAGCACGCGGCCCGTGTACTCGTTGAAGTACTGCGGCGGCAGGTCGTGGAGCACCATGTCGGAGAGCCGGGCGGCGATCCCCGCGACCGACTGGAACGCGCGCGGGAATCCGGACGCGAGGTAGCTGCGGGCGCGCGCGACCTCGTCCTCCGGGATCGGCTGGTGCATGCGGCGCAGCTCGTTCATGAACTCGGTGAGCGCGGCCCCGGTAACGCTGGTCTGCACGGCGGCACCCGCGATCCAGGGACCGGGGGCGGGACGCATGTCGAAGCCCGAGGATGCGCCGTAGGTGTAGCCGTGCGTCTCGCGCAGGTTCTGCATCAGGCGCGAGGTGAACATGCCGCCCAGGATCGTGTTCATGACCTCGAGCGCGTAGTAGTCGGGCGTGCTGCGCGCGACGCCGATGCGCGCCAGGCGGACGACGGTCTGCGCGGCGCCCGGCTTGTCGACCAGGAAGATGGTGCGGCCCTGCACCTGTCCGGCCGGCGCCACGCGAGCCGGCGCGACCGGGCCGCGTTCCCAGCCCCCGAATGCAGCTTCGAGCAGCGGTCGCACCCCGTCCGGCGTGATGTCGCCGACGATCACCAGGGTGGCGTTGTCGGGACGCCAGTATTGCCGGTGGAACGCAGCCAGGTCGGCGACGCTCACGGCCCGCAGCGAGGGCTCGTCGCCACCCCCGCTGCGACCGTACGGGTGCGCCTTCCCGAACAGGGCGCTGCCGGCGAGCACGGCGGCGATCGCGTTTGGCTCATCGTGCTGGCGCAGCAGGCCGGTGAGCCGCTCCTTGCGCAGCCGCTCCAGCTCGGCGGCCGGGAAGTCGGGGCGCAGCACGATGTCGCTCACGACCGGGAGCGCGGCCGCGAGCCGCGCTACGGGCACGCGCAGTGAAACGACGGACTGGTGCGTGCCGCCCCCGACGCCGAAGCGCGCGCCCAGGATCTCGAAGGTGTCCGCGAGCGCGAGCGCGTCTCGTCCGGCCGCGCCCTCGTCGAGCATGTCGGCGGTGAGGCTGGCGACGCCGAGACGGCCCTCCTGGTCGCGCACGCTGCCGGCATCGATGATCAGGTTGAGCTGCACCAGCGGCAGGTCGTGCTTCTCCATGATCAGCACGCGCAGGCCGTTGTCGAGCATCCGCTCCTCGAGCGGCGGCAGCGTCAGCTCGGGCACCGGATCGAGCGCCGGCCGGCGGCTGCGGTCGGGCGCCTGGGCATGCAGCGCCGCGGCGGGACAGGTACCGAGCAGCACGGCGGTGATCAGCAGCTTCGTCATCATCGCTCTCAGGGGCGAGTATCGGGTCGAGACGGATACGGGGATCACGACGTCGGCTTCCGCTGCGGCGGGCTCAACTCCAGGTCGTGGTTCGGCACCGGCCGGCTGCCTTCCACGGCCAGCTCCGGCCGGCCCTCCGGCACGATGCTCAGCGTGACCCGCGCCTGCGCGTCCAGCCAGCGACGCGCCGCGTTGCTGATGTCCGACGGCGTGAGCGCCCGGAAACGCGCCAGGTCCTCGTTGAAGTAGTCCGGCCGGCCGGTGTAGAAGAGGTACTCGTTGAGCGCGTCCGCCTTCGCGTCGACGCGCTCGAGCTGCTCCAGGAAACCGACCTCGTACTGGTTCACGGCGCGCGCCAGCTCGCGCGCATCCGGCGGCTCGCGCTGGAGGCGCGCCACTTCCTCCATGATGACGCGGTCCAGCTCGTCCAGGTCCCGTCCGGCGCGCGCGGTCGCCGAGATCTCGAATTCGCCGTTCAGCTGCCGCGAATCCTGGCGGACGGCAACGTCGTCGGCGATCTGGAGCTCGTAGACCAGCCGGCGGTAGAGCCGCGAGTTCTTGCCCGCCCCCAGGATGCGGCCGAGCGTGATCAGCGCGGCGTCGTCGGGCTGGTAGGCGGCGGCCGTAATCCAGCGCATGTCGATGCGCGGCAGCTGCACGCGGTCCTCGAGCCGGAGCCGGGGCGCCCCCTCGAGGCGTGGCGGGCTCACCTCCGGACTGGTGACGGCCGCGCCGCGCGGCACATCCGCGAACCACTTGCCGACCAGCGCCCGGGTGCGCTCGACGTCGATGTCGCCGGCGATCACCAGGCTCGCGTTGTTGGGCGCGTAATAGCGACGGAAGAAATCGACCACGTCCTGGTAGCTGGCGTTCGTGAGGTGATCCATGTACCCGATCACCGGCCAGGAATACGGGTGCGCCGCCGGATACATCGCCTCGGTGAGCACCTGGTCGGCCAGGCCGTAGGGCACGTTGTCGTAGCTCTGGCGCCGCTCGTTCTTGACCACGTCGCGCTGCCCGTCGACGCTCGCGGGCGACATCGCGGGCAGCAGGTGGCCCATGCGGTCGGACTCGATGAACAGCGCCAGCTCGAGCGCACTCGCCGAGAAGCTCTGCATGTAATTGGTGCGGTCGGGCGCGGTCGACCCGTTGGGAGCGCCGCCCACCTCCCCGAACCACTCGTCGATCGCACCCTCCGGTACGTTGCGCGACCCCTCGAACATGATGTGCTCGAACAGGTGCGCGAACCCGGTGCGTCCCGGCGCCTCCTGCGCGGAGCCGACGTGATACCAGATGTTGGTCGCAATCGTGGGCGTGATGGTGTCGCGGTGCAGGATCACGCGCAGTCCGTTCGGCAGCGTGAACTGCTCGATCTCGACACGGATCGGCGCCGGCTGCGCCGCCGCCGGGGCCACGAGCGCGAGCGCGCTCAGCCACAGCAGGGCTGCTTTCATGGTCCGCTTCGCAGGATGTTTGGTCATGCCGGCAATATAGCGGGTGGGTCGGCGCACGTCCGGTACCGAGGGCGAGTCTGGGGAGCGCCGGGGCGGACGCGCGCGCCGGTGCGCCGGGCAGCAAGACGGTGAAGCTGGCGCCCCGCGCCGCCACCCGGGCGTGGCCAGCGCCACGAGCGTCCAGCGGCGGCGGCGCGGCGCCCGCACACGCATCCGACTGCGCCTCCCGGCGGCCTTGCGATGCCCGCCGTCGCCACCCAGCTTGCCGCTTCCAGTCCAGGGGAAGCGGGTGCCCATGCGATTCGTCCTGCGTCTGCTGATCACCGCCGCATCGCTCTATCTCGCGGTGCGGCTCGTCGAAGGGATTCGCTACCAGGGCGACTGGCTCGGACTGGTCGCCGTCGCGCTCGTGTTCGGACTGGTCAACGCGATCGTGCGCCCGGTCCTCTATTTCCTGACCTGCCCCTTCGTCTTCCTGACGCTCGGTCTCTTCGTGTTCGTGCTGAATGCGCTCATGCTGCTGCTCACCGCCGCCATCGCCGAATCGCTCGGCCTCGCATTCGCCATCGATGGCTTCCTGTCCGCCATCCTCGGCGCGATCATCGTCGCTGCCGCCAGCGCCATCCTCAACCTCTTCGTGCCCGACCGCCGCGAGGAACGCGCCTGAACGACGCCATCACCACGGCAGCATGAAACGCGCGAGCGAGAGCAGCGCCACCAGCAGCCGGCTCGCCGGCGCCACCGGCGCCGCCGCCGTCAGCGTCGGCATCGGCGGCAGCGCGGCCCGCAGCGCCGCCAGCTCCGCCTGACGCATCCGCTCCGCCCGCTCCCGCTCCGCACCCGCCGCCGAGTCCGCCACCAGCTGCGCCGCGTGCCGCGCGTACGCCTCCGGGAACACCGCGACATGGAAGTGCGGCGGCCGGTACTCGCGCGTCGCGTCGATCACCCCGCGCGACTCCAGGTCGAGCAGCTCCGCCTGCAGCCACCCCACGCACCCCGCATCGCCGCTCACCCGCAGGTCCACCGCCATCCCGGCCGGATGCACCGACAGCGGCGACGCATTGCCCGGCTGCTTCCGCGCCGGCCGCGTCAGGCTGGTCACCACCAGCCGCTCGCCGCACCCGGCTCGGTACCCCGCCGCCAGCCGCTCCACGAACTCCCGGACCACCGGTCGCGCGTATGGCCAGCTCGCCAGCACCGTGTAGTCCTCACCGCCGGGCACCGGCACGATGTGGCCCTGCTCGGCCAGCTTCGTCACCTGCGCGTCCGTACGCATGAAGGAGTACTCGAGCTCGCGCGCTACGCGGTTCTGGCGCTGCATCGAGGCACGCGACCCGTCGAGGGTCGTCTTTACCTCGGCAGCGTGCAGGCTGCCGGCGGCCAGCAGGGTCGCCAGGAAGGCGGAGAACAGGCTTCGCGTCATCGCGGCATTGCTTCGTTCGGGGACTGACTATTCCGTCCGTTGCGGCGCCGGGGTAATGCGAGGGACCACCGGGGACGCGACAGTTGATAACCGCAGGGTGCGGGCGAGGTTCCGTAAGTCGAGTCGGGACTGGACGATGCGAACGAGGGGCGGTCATCGGGGTCCGATCCTCTGCATGGGTCTGGCAGGAGGCGGGGCCGGGGTGCGGCCGGGCCGGCGGCGAACGGCCCGTCAGAGGGTGGGTGGGAGCGTCCGCGGGACGGTGACGGTGAAGCAGGTCCCCGCGCCCGCGGAACTCTCGACCGCGATGGTGGCGCCGATGAGGTTGCAGAGGGAGCGGGCGATGGAGAGGCCCAGGCCGGTGCCGTCGCCTTCGCGCGTGTTGCTCTGGTCGCCCTGCGTGAAGGGCTCCCAGATGTGCTCGATACGGTCCTCGTCAATGCCGATTCCGGTATCCGTCACGGTGATGATGAGCGCGTCACGGCGGGTGGTCACGGCCAGGGCCACGTGTCCGGTG
>DATHVV010000151.1:0-15476 GCA_035461105.1 Longimicrobiales bacterium
CCGGAAGCGTGCAAGGGCTGCAACATCTGTGTCGAGGTCTGCCCGGAGAACGCGCTGATCACCGTCAAGCAGGACGAGCCGATCGTCGAGCGGCTGCGCCGGAACTGGGAGTTCTGGGAGAAGCTGCCGGACACCGACGAGCGCTACATCAACGTGGCGGACATCGAGGAAGGCATCGGCGTGCTGTCCTCGCTGCTGCTGCACAAGCGGACCTACCGCTCCATGGTGGGCGGTGACGGCGCGTGCATGGGCTGCGGCGAGAAGACCGCGGTGCACCTGGTGGTGAGCAGCATCGAGGCGCTCATGCTGCCGCGGGTCGGCAAGCTGGTGCGCGAGCTGGACGAGCTGATCGCCACGCTGGACGCGAAGGCGCGCGGCCTGCTCGCGGCCGATGCGGACATCGACCTGGCGGCGGTGGCGCAGGGTGCGTCGATCGACGTGCCGGTCGCGCCCGAGAAGCAGGCGGAGCTGCGCCGGCTGGCGAAGTCGCTGCGCGAGCTGAAGGACCTGAAGTGGCGCTACCTGGAGGGTCCGAGCGGTCGCGGCCGGGCGGCGCTCGGCCTGACCAACAGCACGGGCTGCTCGAGCGTCTGGGCGAGCACGTATCCGTTCAACCCGTACCCGTTCCCCTGGGTGAACCACCTCTTCCAGGACTCGCCCTCGGTCGCGATCGGCGTCTTCGAGGGTCACATGCGGAAGATGGCCGACAACTTCGTGTCGGTCCGGCGCGCGCGCCTGCTGGCGAGCGGCGCCTATGACGAGGCGGTGCACGAGCCGGCGTTCAGCACGTTCGACTGGCAGCAGTTCGACGACCAGGAGTTCGGGCTGTGCCCGCCGATCATGGCGATCGGCGGCGACGGCGCCATGCTCGACATCGGCTTCCAGAACCTGTCGCGCCTGATGGCGTCCGGGAAACCGATCCGGGTGCTGGTCCTGGACACGCAGGTCTACTCCAACACGGGCGGCCAGGCGTGCACCAGCGGCTACACCGGCCAGGTCGCCGACATGTCGGCCTGGGGTGCTGCGCAGCACGGCAAGCAGGAGACCCGGAAGGAGCTGGGGCTGATCGCGATCGCGCACCGTGGCACCTACGTGCTGCAGTCGTCGCAGGCGTCGGCGTCGCACCTCATCGCGGGCGTGCTCAAGGGGCTGCAGAGCCGCCGTCCGGCGATCTTCAACATCTACACGCCGTGCCCGGTCGAGCACGGGCTGGCCGATGACTGGGCGCCCGAGGCCGCGAAGCTGGCGCTGGAGAGCCGGGCCTTCCCGTTCCTGCGCTACGACCCGGATGCGGGCGAGAGCATGGCGGACTGCCTGTCGCTCGAGGGCAACCCGGCGCTCGACGAGGCGTGGCCGAGCTACACGCTCACGTACGTCGATGAAGCCGGCGCCGAGCAGACCATGACGCTGCCGCTCACGACCGCCGACTGGGCCGCGACCGAGGCGCGCTTCAAGAAGAATTTCAAGGCCGTGCCGGCCGAGAAGTGGAACGAGGACATGGTGCCGTTCCACGAGTTCATGCGCCTGTCCGCGGACGAGCGGGCCGGCAAGCAGCCGTTCATTTACACGATCGACGGGAAGCAGCGGCTCACACGCATGGCCGTCTCGAACGAGATGGTGCGCCTCGCGGCGGACCGGCTGCTGTACTGGGCGCAGCTGCGCGAGCTGGCCGGCGTGGTCGTGCCCGACTCGGTGCGCGACGCGATCGCCGGCGAGCTGGAGAGCCGCTACGAGGAGCAGCTCGCCGCGGTGCAGGCCGAGTACGAGGGCAAGCTGGCGGCGCTGCGGGCGACGTACCCCGCGGTAGTGGCCCGGCGCATGGCGGAAGGGCTGCTGCGGGCGACCGCGGGCGGCCGGATGAACGTCGCCGAGCTGCTCGCGAAGGCGGCATCGACGCCCGGCCTCGCGCCGATCGGCGCGGACGTGCTGGGCACCCCGGGCCTAACGGCGGGGCCGGCCACCACAACGCCTGTCCCGCAGGCGCCAGTCTCACCCGAGACGCCGGTGGCCGCTCCCGCTGCGATGTCCAGCTCCGCCGCGGCCGTAGCCACGGCGCCGGCGGAGGCAGACGACAGCATGGCGATCGAGGCGTACATCGAATCGGACCGCTGCACGACGTGCAACGAGTGCACGAACCTGAACGGGAAGATGTTCGCCTACAACGTCGACAAGCAGGCCTACATCAAGGACCCGCGCGCCGGTACGTTCGCGCAGCTGGTCACGGCCGCGGAGCGCTGCCCCGCCGGCCTGATCCACCCGGGAACGCCGCTCAACCCGAGGGAGAAGGACCTCGAGAAGTGGCTGAAGCGGGCGGAGAAGTTCAACTAGCAGGGTGGCGGGGCGAGGGCGAGGGCGAGGGGGCCCTCGGCCCTGGTGAAGGAGCGCGGGCAGGGTGAGCGTTGGCTCCTCGGCCCCATGAAGGTGACGACAGGAGCGAGGACGAGCTCGCGCGGACCCGGGGGACGCACCCCTCGCCCTCTTCCTCGACCCTGCGAACGGAGCGAAGCGAAGTGAGCGGTTTCAGCCATGGCGTGCACCCGCCCGAGCACAAGGAGCTGACGTCCGGCGTCAGGATCCGGCGGATGCCGTTCCCGGACGAGGTGGTGCTGCCCCTGCGCCAGCACGCGGGCAAGCCTGCGAAGCTGCTGGTGCGGCGTGGCGACCACGTCGAGCGCGGGGACATGATCGCGGCGGCGGACGGGTTCATGTCGGTGCCGATCCACGCGAGTGCGTCGGGCCGGGTCGCGGACATCGGCTGGTATCCGCATCCGGACGGCAGCATGACCGAGGCGGTGCGCATCGTGGTGGACCGGTACTCGGCGCAGCTGCCGCGGCCGCGCCTGGTGCCGCAGTGGGAAGGGCTCACGCGTGAGCAGGCGATCGCGGCCGTGCAGCAGGCGGGCGTGGTCGGCCTGGGCGGCGCCGCGTTCCCGGCGCACGTGAAGCTCGCGCCGCCCAAGGATGTGAAGATCGAGGTACTGCTGCTGAACGGGGCCGAGTGCGAGCCGTATCTCACGACCGACCACCGGCTCATGGCCGAGTACCCGGAGCGGGTGCTCTACGGCACGCGCATCATGATGCACGCGCTGGGCATCACCCGCTGCGTGATCGGCGTGGAGAAGAACAAGCCGGACGCGATCGCGGCGCTGCGGGCGGCGCTGCCGGGCGACCTCGACATCACGGTCCAGCCGCTCACGGTGAAGTATCCGCAGGGCGCCGAGAAGATGCTGATCAAGTCGGTGCTCGGTCGCGAGGTCCCGTCCGGCAAGCTGCCGATGCACGTGGGCGCGATCGTGCAGAACGTCGGCACCGTGTCCTGCATCGGCGAGGTGTTCGAGACCGGGCTGCCGCTGATCGAGCGGGTGATCACGATCAGCGGACCGGGCGTGCGCAAGCCGGGCAACCTGATCATCCCGGTCGGCACGCGGCTGCGCGACGCGCTCGCGTACTGCGGCGGTCTCACCGAGGACGCCGGCGAGGTGATCTTCGGCGGCCCGATGATGGGCGCGGCGCAGTCCGACCTGGACACGCCGATCACGAAGGGCATCAGCGGGGTGGTGGTGCTGACCACCGCCCAGACCGCGGCGCAGCCGGCATACCCCTGCATCTCGTGCGGCCGCTGCCTGGACGCCTGCCCGGTGTTCCTGAACCCGTCGCAGCTCGGCAAGCTGGCCCAGGCGGGCCGCTACGAGGAGATGGAGGCAGCGCACCTGGCCGACTGCATGCTGTGCGGCTCGTGCTCGTTCGTGTGCCCCTCGCACATTCCGCTCTCGCAGATGTTCGCGCTCGGCAAGACGGCGCTCCGCCGGCAGAAGGCGAAGGTGGCATGAGCGAGCTGCGTGTCGATGTGACCCGTGCGGAGCCGCGTCTCGGGCTGAGCGCGGCGCCGCACCTGCACGCGGCCGACGACACCGCCCGCATCATGTGGACGGTGGTGTACACGCTGCTGCCGATCGTCGCCCTGGCCGGTTACTTCTTCGGGATCAGCGCGCTGCTGATGGTGGCGACCACGACGCTGGCGGCGGTCGGCACCGAGCGCCTGACCGGCGGCAGCGGCCCCGTGCGGGACGGGTCGGCCACGATCACCGGCCTGCTGCTCGGGCTCACGCTGCCCGCCGGCATGCCGCTCTGGATGGGCGCGCTCGGCGGCTTCGTCTCGGTCGCGCTCGGCAAGGCGCTGTTCGGGGGCCTCGGCCAGAATGTGTTCAACCCGGCGCTGGTCGGCCGTGCGTTCCTGCAGGCGGCGTTCCCGACCGCGATCACGACCTGGCCGCAGGTGGGCGGCAGCTTCTTCACGCTGCGCGGCGACAACTTCGCGCTGCCGCTCATGGGCGCGCAGAGCGACGCGATCACGCAGGCGACGCCGCTCGGGCTGATGAAATTCGAGCGCGCGGCGACCGAGGCGGGCGCGCTCTTCTTCGGCAACACGGGCGGCTCGATCGGCGAGACGTCGGCGCTGCTGATCCTGCTGTGCGGCGCCTACCTGGCCTGGAAGCGCTACCTGAACTGGCGCGTGCCGGTGAGCATCCTGGCGACCGTCGCCGGGTTCTCCGCGATCCTGTTCGCGATCGACCCGACCCGCTTCCCGACGCCGCTGTTCATGCTGCTGTCGGGCGGGCTGATGCTGGGCGCCGTCTACATGGCCACCGACATGGTCACCTCGCCGATCACGCCGCTGGGCGCCTGGATCTTCGGTATCGGGATCGGCCTGCTGGTCGTGCTGATCCGCATCTGGGGCGGGCTGCCCGAGGGCGTGATGTACGCGATCCTGCTGATGAACGCGCTCGTCCCGTTCATCAACCGGGCGACCCAGCCGCGCGTGTTCGGGGTGCCGCGGAAGGCGGTGGCGTCATGAGCGACGTCATGTCCGCGAACGCGTCCGCGGCGTCGCAGCTGCCCATGGCGCCGCAGGTGCCGGCCGCGCGTCTGATCGCCACGCTGGGCGTGGCCGGCGCCCTGGCCGGGCTGCTGATCGTGCTGGTGTTCCAGTGGGCCCAGCCGCGCATCCTGGAGAACCGGGCGCGCGCGACCCAGGCGGCGATCTCCGAGGTGCTCGGCGAAGGGGAGCGCTTCCAGACGCTGTTCCTGCACAACGGCGCGCTCACGCCGGCGCTGCCGGCCGGCGTCGACTCCATGACGCTGGACAAGATCTACGTCGGCTACGACGCGGCGGATGCGCGGGTGGGCTACGCGATCATCCACTCCGAGGCCGGGTTCGCCGACCAGGTCCGGGTCATCTTCGGGTACGACAGCGGCACCGGCACCGTGCTGGGCATGCGCGTGCTGGAGAACAAGGAGACACCGGGGCTGGGCGACAAGATCGTCAAGGACAGCGCGTTCGTGGCCGGCTTCAACGGACGGGCGACGCCGCTGGTCGGCGTGAAGGCGGGCGCCGGCTCGGGTGGGGAGGCCGAGGTCGACATGATCACCGGGGCCACCATCTCGTCGCGCGTGGTGATCGCCATCATCAATCACCGGCTGGCTGCGGTCCGGCCGCTGATCGAGCAGTACGAGCAGCGAGGCCCTGAATGAAGCAGAGCACGGCACGCGAGGACCTGCTGCGCGGGGTCTGGAAGGAGAACCCGGTGCTGGTGCAGCTGCTGGGGCTGTGTCCGGCCCTGGCCGTCACCAATACGCTCGCGAACGGCATCGCCATGGGCGCGGCGACCACGTTCGTGCTGCTCGGCTCGAGCATCCTGGTCTCGCTGCTCCGGAAGGTGATCCCCTCCCAGGTACGGATCACCGCGTACATCCTGATCATCGCCACGTTCGTGACGCTGGTCGACATGATCCTGGCGGCGATCGTCCCGGAGATCCACAAGGCGCTGGGCGCGTTCATCGCGCTGATCGTCGTGAACTGCATGATCCTGGGCCGGCAGGAGGCGTTCGCGTCGCGCCGGCCGGTCGGCCGTGCGGTGCTCGATGCGATCGGCATGAGCGCCGGGTTCACGCTGGCGCTGGTGGTGATGAGCGGGCTGCGCGAGCTGCTCGGCAACGGCAGCCTGCTGGGCTACCCCGTCATGGGTCCCAACTTCGAGCCGTGGGTGATCATGATCCTGCCGCCGGGGGGCTTCTTCATGCTGGGGTTCCTGCTGCTCGGGATCGCCTGGTTCCAGAAGCGCAGCGCGCCCCGACCGCTGCGCACGCGTCCGAACCCGGTGACCGCGCGTACCGACCGGAAGGTGGCCGTACATGGGTGAGCTGCTGCTGATCTTCGTGGCGGCGATGGTCGTGAACAACTTCACGCTCTCGCTGTTCCTCGGGCTTTGCCCCTTCCTGGGCGTGTCCGGCAAGGTCGCCACCGCGGTCCGCATGGGCGCGGCCAACGTCTTCGTGCTGGTCATCACCTCGATGACCGTGACCGTGCTCAACCGGTACGTGCTCGCGGGCGCGCCGTTCCTGCGCCTGATCTCGTTCATCGTGGTGATCGCGTCGCTGGTGCAGATCGTGGAGATGGCGATCAAGAAGCTGAGTCCCGCACTGTTCCGTGAGCTGGGCATCTTCCTGCCGCTGATTACGACGAACTGCGCGATCCTCGGGCTGGCCATGTTCCAGACCAACCGCGAGTACGGCTTCTTCCAGGGCCTGGCGTTCGCGGTCGGGGGCGGCCTGGGGCTGACCCTGGCACTCGTGCTCATGGCCTCGGTCCGCGAGCAGATCGAGCTGTCCGACGTGCCGAACGTGCTGAAGGGCGCCGGCATGGTGCTGATCCTGGCCGGCACGCTGTCGCTCGCGTTCATGGGCTTCGCGGGGCTGTTCAGCTCATGAGCACGACGCTGATCGCGGTGCTCGGATTCGCGCTGCTGTTCGCGATATTCGGTGCGGTGCGCCCGGCCCGGCGCTCGTGCGGCGGCAGCTGTGGCAGCTGCCCCAGCGGCTGCGAGCGGGACGAGCGGGAGCCGTGACGGTGGAGACGCACGTCGCCTACTGCGCCGCCCTCGACCGCGATGTGCGCGTGTTCGTGCGGCCGCTGCTGAGCGATGAGATGGAGCCGGATGTGGAGTACGTGCCCGGGCTGGTGTGCCTGGAGCACGGCGAGGAATGCACCGGCATGATGTGCCCGCTGTTCCAGCACCCGGAGGAGCTGCCGCCGGGGCTGCTGGAGCGGCTGCGCGCGGCGCGGCCGGTGCCCGGGCGGCGGCGGGACTGACGACCAGACGCGGGCGTGGGGCGACCCTGTCGCACCGCTCCCGCCAGCAGAGGAGGAGCCATGGATATCCAGCAGGCGTACTGCTCGGCATGCGACCAGGAAGTCCGCATCGTCATCACGCAGGCGCCGATGCACGGGGGGCAGCCCATGCTCTCCGGCCCCGAGGTCGTCTGCCTCGACTTCGGCGAGCGCTGCACGGGCGCGATGTGCCCGATGTTCGGCCTGCCCAGCATCATGATGGGAGTGCGGCTGGCGAAGAGCGAGCTGCGTCCGGATGCGTTCCGGGTGGTGCCCGGTCCCTGCCCGGACTGCGGCGACGTCGTGGAGCTGAAGGTGCTCAACAAGGACTTCGTCTACTGCCCGTCCTGCGGCGGACGCAGCCGGTGGCTGCACATCGAGCTCGATGACGAGCAGTTCATCGCGCTCGGCAAGGAGCCCGTGGAGAAGCCGGCCCCGCAGGCGTGAACCGGCGGGGACGCCTCCGACCGGCGCGTCCCCTCACCAGCCCGCCCTGAAGCGCGCCCCGGCCGGGGACGCCCGGGCGTGCCACCGCGCCGCGCGTCCGGGTCCGCGGCTGGCTCCTAGTCCGCGCTCGTGCGCGCGCCGAGCTGGCGGTCCAGGTAGAGCAGCGCGGCGCGGTTGTCTCCCGCCATGCGCAGCTGCTCGACGATCTGCGAGGCGTTCTTCTCCTCTTCGACCTGCTCGTTGATGAACCACTGCAGCATGGCCTGGGTGGGATTGTCGTTGTGCTTGCGCGCCGTGTCGTAGAGGCGGTCGATGAGCGACGTGATCTTCTGCTCGTGCTCGTAAGCCTGCTCGAAGACGGCGAGCGGGGAAGCGAACTGGGCGGGCGGCTGCGCCAGGGCCTGCAGCACGACCCGGGCACCCCGGTCGTTCAGGTAGTCGAACAGCCGCATCGCGTGATTCATCTCCTCCTGCGACTGCAGCCGCATCCACTTCGCGAAGCCCGGCAGGTTCTCGGCCTCGAAGTGGGCCGACATGGACAGGTAGATGTACGCCGACTCCAGCTCGTCGCGGATCTGTTCGTTGACGGCGTCCTGCACCGCCTTCTGCATTCCTGGCATCCGGTCTCCTTGGTGATGGTGCCCAGCCTGCCGCAATCATACCGGCGGCCCGGCCGCGGAGGCAACGCGGCTCAGGAGCGATGCACGTGCCAGCGGCCTCGCTGGACGCGATCTCGCTCCAGGTGGCGGGTGGTGAACGTGCCCGTGATCACGTCCCCCTGCAGCCGCCCCTCGAAGATCGTCTCGACCATGCAGCCGCAGGCAGGGTCGGGGTAGGGGTCGAGCCGGCCCCGCACGCGATCCGCGTCCACCTGCACGAAGCGGATGCGGAGCGGGCGTGCGTCCGGCGGCAGCGGGGCCGGCTGCCCGGCAGGCTGGAAGCTGGGCGCCTCGTTCGGCGCGCGCGGCACGAACATGAGCACGTCGCCGCGGGCCGTGTCGCGCCCCGCCTCCAGCCGGAACGCGATGCTGCCGGCGCGACCGCTCTCGTCGCTGGTGTACTGGCCGCGCCACTCGCCGGTGAGCCGAGAGACATCGCCATAAAGGGGCACGCGCGTGCTCATGCCGCCACAGGCGAGCAACACGGCGACGAGAGCGAGTGCGCTACGAGCAATTGCACTGTGCACGGGCGAAATCCTCCGGAGCGACGAGTGCGAAAAGCGGAATTGCGGTGCAGGACACCGCGCCCCGTGCCGGAAGGCAGCGTGTCGTTGTGTCCTGCCCGGCATGAACGCTAACCACAATGGCTTTGCCTGGCGAGAAAACACTCGCCTCCATCAGGGAAGTTCCTACAGGAGGTTGCGGCGATCTCCTTATTGTAGCCCCCCCCACTGGGACTAGCTTACCCAGCACAACCCGACGGGTAACGCGGCCCGGTCGCATTGGCATCAGTGGATCGGCCGCCCAACGTGACGGGCGGCCCTTGTCATGCCCCACCCGCGCGGGGCGCCGACGCAGGGCGCGTCGCCAGGTGAGTGCAAAAAATGGAAACGCAGCGCAAGAACTGGAGGCTGCCGGCACCAGTGGAAGTGCGAGTGGGCGCGGCCGCGCCCGGATTCGATCACCGGATGTGGGTCGACTGTGACCTGATTTCCAACCTGCCCTGTTAAGGGGGCGCATATGAAACGGAAGCTACTAGTCTCAATACTGTCGCTGCCCGCAGCGGTGCTCGCGCTCTCGCTGTCCGGCTGTACGGACGAGAAGATCATCTACCAGGAGGTAGAGCGGAAGCTGTGGGAGGAGCCGCCTGCGGGCGCCGTAGGTTATCTCGGCTATTCCAGGGCCGAGCAGAAGCAGACCGTCTGCGGCAACTGTCACGTCGGCCAGCAGTCGATGTGGGTCTCGACGGCACACGCCGATGCCTGGGCGTCGCTGGCGGGCAGCGGTCATGCCGCGGCGTACTGCGAGGGCTGCCACACGGTCGGCAAGCTCGGCAATCCGAGCGACCTGGATGGCGGCTGGACCACCACCAAGGACACGCGCTACTACGACGTGCAGTGCGAGAGCTGCCACGGTCCGGGCCTGATGCACGTGAACAACCCCGGGGCCAGTCAGCCGCTCGCACCGATCGATGTCGGCCTCGACCTGACGACGGGCTGCGGCGAATGCCACAACGGTACGCACCATCCGTTCGTGGAGCAGTGGGCCAGCAGCCTGCACGCCACCGCCGCGGCTGATGGTCATGGCGCTTCCTGCGACCCGTGTCACAATGCCGCGGGTGCGTTCGCCGCGTTCAACATCAAGAACGAGTACCTGGAGAAGGCGTCAGGCGACGCTACCCACATGGGCATCGTCTGCGCCGTGTGCCACGATCCGCATGCCAACGACAACGCGGGTCAGCTGCGCTTCCCGATCGATGTGCCGAGCGAGGAAGGCAACCTGTGCATGAAGTGCCACCACAAGCGCGGCAATCCGGATCCGAACACGTTCCGGGGCCCGCATGCGCCCGAAGGTCCGCTCATTCTCGGCACCGGTGGCTGGTGGCCTCCGAACATGTCGGGTATCGAGAAGATCGCCGGGACGCACTCCAGTGAGCAGAACCCGAAGCTGTGTGCCGGTTGCCACATGAACAAGTACACGGTCAACAATCCGGACGGCTCGTTCATGATGAACGCGGTCGGCCACGACTTCCAGGCCACGCCGTGCCTGGATGCGAATGGGGCGCCCACGGATGGGCCGTGCGAGATGTCGCAGAAGAAGTTCGATGGCTGCGCCACCGGCGGCTGCCACGGCTCGGCTGATGCCGCGCGCTCGGTCTACTACGTGGCGGAGCAGCGGCTCCACTTCCTGGCCGAGCAGCTGAACGCGTTGCTGCTGCAGGTGCAGCCGAACTGGCCCGTCTGCCAGGCGGCCAACAACTGCCCGGCCGGCTCGCCGTTCCGCAACGGTGACGGCATCTACACCACGGCCGAGGGATCTGCGTTCAACTATCAGCTGGGGCTGACGGGCGGCGCAGCTGCCCACAACCCGTTCCTGGTCGAGGCGCTGCTCACGGCCTCGATCCGGCAGATGCAGACGGACTACCCGGTGGCTGTGCCCGCCGGTGTCGTCTTGGACAACATCCTGGGCAAGTAGTAGGTTCAGACCAGACCCGCCCGGCGGGCGGTCGGGATCTTCCGATCCCGGCCGCCCGTCGTTGCGGACTGGCTTCCACGGCCTCACCGGAGCAGCTGACCCGTCGCATGCCTAACCCCTTCACGCGCGCAGGTGCGCGGATCAGCCGGCTCTCTCCAGTCACGCTCACGGTCCTCGCCGCGCTCGTGCTCGCGGGCAGCGCCGTGGGCGGGGTCATGCTCTACCGCACCTACGATTACGTCCAGCACGACAACGATTTCTGCCTCTCGTGCCACCTGATGCGGGACCCGTACGAGCGGTTTGCCCAGAGCGCCCACCGGGACCTGGGCTGCAAGGCGTGCCACCAGCCGACGTTCGCCGCGCGCAGCACCATGGCGCTGACGCAGGTGATCGAGCAGCCGGAGGATCTCCAGACCCACGCCGAGGTGCCGAACGAGCGCTGCGAGGAATGCCACGTCACGGGGGACCCCGAGAAGTGGCAGCAGATCGCCAGCTCGGCCGGGCACCGGGTGCACCTGGAGTCGCCGGACCCCTCGCTGCAGCGGGTACAGTGCGTGAAGTGCCACTCGTCCTCGGTCCACGAGTTCGCGGCCACCGACCAGACCTGCGGGCAGGCCGGCTGCCACGACCAGACCCGGATCACGCTTGGCAAGATGGGTCAGCTGACGATCCACTGCGCCGCGTGCCACAACTTCAGCATGCCGGTGGCGGCGAGCGTGCCGGCCGAGACGCTGGCGGTGGCGCTGCGGCCGCAGCGGGACGAGTGCCTGAGCTGCCACGCGATGCGCCGCCTGGTCGCCGACTTCCCGGAGCACGACCCGCACGCGGGCGCCTGCGGCGCCTGCCACCAGCCGCACGAGCAGGACACGCCGGCCGAGGCCGTGGAGTCGTGCGCGACGGCCGGCTGCCACGACCGTGCCGAGACCGTCACGCCGTTCCACCGGGGCCTGGGCCCGGGTGTGCTCACGCAGTGCACCCGCTGTCATACGGCGCACGAGTTCGCGGCCCGGGGCACGAGCTGCCTGGGCTGCCACGAGAACATCTTCGAGAGCGGTCCCACCGGTCCGAGCACGCAGCGGGTCATGCTGGGCGGCGACTCGCTGACGTTCCGGCACGTACAGCACCGCGACGTGGAGTGCACGCAGTGCCACGACGCGGAGCGCACGCATGGGGGCGTGACCGTGACCTCGTTCGCGGCCTGCCGGCAGTGCCACCACGTGGAAGCGCCGCGCACCATCACCTGTGTGCAGTGCCACGAGCGCAGCGAGCTGAACGTGCGCTACCAGCAGCGGCAGACCCTGCAGATCGCGAACGCGCGTCCGGCGACGCGGCAGCTGCCCTTCGATCACGGCGCGCATCAGACGCAGCCGTGCAGCGCCTGCCACCAGCCGGGCCCGGCCCAGTCGGTGGCGGGACTGCAGTGCAACAGCTGCCACGAGCAGCACCACGAGCCGGACACGCAGTGCCGGGCGTGTCACACGACGCCGCCCGGGAGCGCGCACAACATGCGCTCACACCTGACCTGCGCGGGGGCGCAGTGCCACGATCCCGTGCCATTCCAGGGTGTGCCCCGGACGCGCGAGCTGTGCCTGTCGTGCCATCAGGACCAGGTCAACCATCAGCCGGGCCGCAACTGTGCGCAATGTCACACGCTTCCGGGGGCTCCCCCGGGAGCGGCGCGGCGTCCGGGGAACTAATATCATGAGTCAGCAATCGAACCGGATGGCGGCGCGGTTGCGGTTCTGGGGGAGGTTCGGCGCTCTGCGTTCGGGCCGCCGCCGCCGCGTCCGCCGTTCGGCTCTGTCCGTGCTCCTGCTGCTGGTTGCGGCTCCGGCCGTCCACGGGCAGGGCTTCCGCGGTACCGCCACCACCACCGTCCGTTATCTCGAGCTGCGGCCGATGCTGCGCGACACGGTTTCGCGCGAGCGCGTGACCGAGCAGCCGGACGGCACGCTGCTCTTTGAGGGCCGCTTCGTGACCTGCGCGCAGCTGCCGCTGCCGTGCGTCTTCTACCGGCCGGACGACGTCGAGCACGCGACCGCGCTCACCCAGGACATCGGGGTGACGGCCTGGGGGCTGGGCGTGACCGGGCTGAGCGCCACCGCCCTGGTACGGCTGCGCGAGGAGCTGGGCGGCGCCTTCACCTGGCCGGGGAGTGACGACCGCTTCGATGCGCTGCTCGCCTACGCGCAGTACAACCGCGGCATCTGGCGGGCGCGCCTCGGCCGGCAGCAGAACCTGTCCGGTCTGGGCGTCCATGCGTACGATGGCGCGAACCTGCTGGTCGAGCCGCTCGCGCGGCTGAGCGTCGAGGGGTACGCGGGACGAAGCCTGGGGCGCGGGTTGCTCGAGCCGTCGAACACGGCGCTGCGCGGCGTCGAGGATTTCCCGATCGACACGATCGGGCGCTCGACCTACCTGTTCGGCGCGAGCGCGCGCTACCGGCCGCTCGACGGGACCAGCATGACGGTCCGCTACCAGCGCGAGATCCTGGGTACGCGCGGCGCGCTCAGCAGCGAGCGCGCGTCGTTCGACGCGAGCACGGACGCCATCGGGCCGGTGCGGGTCGAGGCGGCGCTGGACTGGGACGTCGCCTTCAACCGCATGGGCAAGGCGCATCTGCGTGCGGAAGCGCCGATCCGTCGCAACCTGATCCTGGACGCGACCGCGCGGCGGTACCGCCCGTTCTTCGAGCTGTTCACGATCTGGGGCTTCTTCAGCCCCGTGCCGTACACCGAGGCGGAGTTGCGCGCGACCTGGCTGGCGCAGCCCGAACTGCGGGTCTGGGCGACCGGCGCGTGGCGGCGCTACGACGAGAGCAACGCGCCGATCGTGCTGGGCGGGATCACGCGGGAGACGACGCGGGGCGCGGTCGGCAGCGACTGGCTGGTGCTGCCCGCGCTCGGGCTGCAGGCGACGTACCGGTTCGAGCGCGGCTTCGGCGCCTTCCTGAGCTCTGCCGAGGCGACCGTGCGCTGGGCGCCGGACGAGCGGTTCGCGGTGTTCGTCGATGGCAGTGCCACCCAGCAGATCGAGGAGTTCCGCTGGGGCGACGCGCGTGTGTGGGGCGTGGGCGCGGGCGGCGAGCTGAGCCTGTGGCGGGGCATGGACCTGACCGGCGGCGCGCATCTTTACCGGCAGGACTTCGACAATCGCTCCTCGGCGGCGGACTGGAACCAGCGGCGCGCCTGGCTGGCGCTGCGACTCGGGTTCGGCGAAGATCCGGGAGCGACGCGGCGGCCGGGGAGGGCACGATGAGGCGCGGATGGAGATGGCCGGCAGCGGCGAGCGGCGTGCTGCGACGGGCGCGGCCGCGTCCCTGGGCGCTGCTCGCGCTTGCGCTGCTCGGCATCGGGCTGGGCGGGGGCGCGGTACTGGCCACGGCGGCCGAGCAGGACGAGTTCCCCCACGATGTGCACGTGCGCCTGTTCCCGCTCTGCACCGGCTGTCACGAGGGAGTGGAGACCAGCGACCCGTCGGCGTACTACCCGCCGCCGGCGTCGTGCGCGACCTGCCATGACGGGGTCGAGCTCACGCGGGTCGGCTGGCAGGCGCCCACGGACCAGATCACCAACCTTGATTTCACCCACGAGGCGCATGCGCTCGGGGTCCGCTCGGAGGGCATGGAGCCGCTCGACTGCGAGCGCTGCCACACGCCCGAGGGCGCGCCCCGCATGCACGTCGAGCTGGCGCTGCCGGCACAGTGTCTGTCGTGCCACGAGCACCAGGCGCGCAATCATTACGTGGACGCCGACTGTGCGACCTGCCACGTCACGCTCGCTGCCACCGGGTTCAGCGGCTCGCGCGTGCTGGCGCTGCCGCTGCCGGCCGATCACGACGTCGCGGGCTTCCTGCTCGAGCGTCATGGCACTCTGGCGGCGGCCGAGCCGACGCGTTGCGCGACCTGTCACACGCGCGAGCGCTGCACCAGCTGTCACGTGGACGTGCGCGGCGTCGAGCCCATCGCGGCACTGCCCGCCGCGCCCGCGGGGTTCCCGCTGCCGCGCTACGCGGCCAATTACCCGGAGCCGGCCTCGCACCGCACGCCCGAGTGGATGCTGCGGCACGGCAACGTCGCCAGCCGGGAGAGCTGCGGCGCCTGCCACACCCGCGACGACTGCGCCACCTGTCACGTGGAGCCGCTCCCGGGCGCTGCCGCCGAGCTGCCCTCCCGCCGCACTTCCGGGCCGGGCGCCGCATGGCATGAAGCGCCCGGCGTCGGCGGGGCCGGCGTGACCGCGGCGGGGGCGGACGAGGGGGCCGCGCGCATCGCCGCCGCGCGTCGGCTGGAGGGCGAGCTGCAGGAGCCGACCGCCGGCGCCGGCCCGGGTGTCGGGCTGACCCGGCGCATGCCCGTCTCGCACGCACCCCGCTCGTTCCTGACGGACCACGCGACGCTGGCCGCGGCGCGGCCTCAGCAGTGTGCGGCGTGTCACACGCAGCGCTTCTGCACGGACTGTCACAACGCGCCCGAGACGCCCGGCTTCCATCCGCGCAACTACACCGCGAAACACGCCAGCGAGTCGTACGGCCGGCGCCTGGAATGCGCGACCTGCCACGAGGTGCGCACGTTCTGCCGCTCCTGTCACATCCAGCAGGGAATGGGCGCGGACGGCCGGCTCGATCCCGGGTTCCACGACGCGCAACCGCTCTGGCTGCTGCGCCACGCCCAGGCCGCGCGCCAGGGCCTGGAGAGTTGCACCAGCTGCCACACGCAGCGCGACTGC